>CAJLXE010000075.1 GCA_905210525.1 uncultured Clostridia bacterium
AATATTTCGGGACCTCTTTTTTTGATTCGGTTATACAGCACCAGTGAAATTATTGCCGTGACAGCAAGAATCAAAGAAAGATACGGCACTGCTCCTATTTTATTGCCGATTATTATATATACCACAGCTATGATTATGGCATATGCCCAACCTCCAAACAGGGATATCATAACAGAACCGCTTTGTTTGATAGGTACAATTTCGTTTGTCCATGTCATGTTAGGCATTCCGAGTCCGAGGGTAAGACCTAATATTGCGGAGAATACCGTATAAACAATGGGAACAAGCATAAGCAGCAGAGTTTGTGCAAACGATGCTTTAAGAACGAATGCCGTGCAAACTACGCAAAACAGTGTAGGAATACTTGTTAAAACAATCTGCATGAGAAGCTTTGCCTGCAATATTTTAACAGTCGGTACCGGAAGTGATTGCAGGAGCCATATATTTTTGCCTTCAAGCGATACAGACGGTGCGGCCATGATATTCATTGATGCGATCATGCATACAGCCGCACACAGAATTACCGTGATGAAACCCGTATCTGAGTCAAATGCATCACGCAATACATTAGCCATATCTCCGCCTTTGATAATAACAAATATTCCGGCAACAGGCAGAAGCAATGTTCCGAATCCGCAGTTCAGCATATAATTGGGGCTTGCGATAAAACGGGAAAATTCCTTTGTGAGCAAAGCACCGAACATACTTTTCTGTTTAATCTGAGATTTACGGTGTGCTGTTTTTCCGGATTTGCCTGTGGAAGTTGCGATTTTGAGAAAACTTCCCGAAAGTATGCGCCACGTAATAAAGAACAGAACTGCCGTTACAAGCACAACAGCGGCTGCTGCACCCCAGTCACCTTCTCCCGCACGTCCGAATACATACAGCGGATATGCTCCGTTTTTGATTTTTGTTCCGTACATAACTATATTTTCAACCAACTGACTGATCCATTCCTGTGCTTTGAAATAGAAAATATAATATATCGTTATGAACAGCAGTGATACGATAACGGTGATAAAGCTCTTGTTTTTGAGTTTTACGCTTATTTTGGCAACAACCCATCCGAGAATACATGACAATATCAGAACTATTACGGAAATTGCCGCAAAAAGCAAAACAGAACATACAAGTGCCGAAATGCTGAACGGTGCTGTAATCATGTATACGACGATTGCCGGAATCATTACCACGCCGGAATACATCAGGCCCATAAGATACACGCCCAAAAGACGTGATATTACGATTGTACCGGCAGGGATAGGCAGTGAGAGCAGAAGGTCATTGTCTTTTGAAAGATACAGCGCCGAATATGTGTTGAATACGCTTCCGAAAGCACCCATAAAAATTGCCAGAAGTCCAATGAGGGTAAAGAAAAGCCAGCCCATTCCTGCACTGACGGTTGCACTGCATATGCTTAACGCAAGATACGTGAATAATCCGCCGAGCACGCCTATCATCAGAACCGCATACATTATAATAAACCCGATTGTGGACGCCTTTGAACGCTTTTTGTTTTTCTTTGGATCGTAAACGTAATTGCGGAATATTTCCGCCATTTGTTTTTTCAGCAGAATCTTCAGCATTTTTCGTCCTCCAGCTCAAGGAACACATCTTCAAGACTGTCATCGCCTTTTACTTCTTCCATTGTTCCGGAACGAATCAGCTTGCCGCCCTTTATGATCGCAATTTTATCACAGAGCTTTTCGGCTACTTCGAGCACGTGTGTCGAAAAGAATATTGCTCCGCCGTTGTCGCATACTTCGCGCATCATTTGCTTGAGCAGGTGAGAAGCTTTTGGGTCAAGACCGACGAACGGTTCATCCATTATTATGAGTTTAGGCTCATGAATCCATGCGGAAATGATTGCAAGCTTTTGCTTCATACCGTGAGAATATGACGCAACAGGCTGTGAAAGATCCGCGGATAATTCAAACATATCGGCATATTTTTTTATACGCTCGTTACGCTCGGCAATACCTATGCCGAATATATCTGCAATGAAGTTAAGATATTTTGTGCCTGTCATAAAATCGTAAATATCGGGATTGTCGGGAATATATGCGATTTCACGCTTGCAGGCTTCGGGATTCTGCTTTATTGATGTGCCGTTTATTTTTATTTCTCCGTTATCAAATTTAAGTATGCCTACAACCGATTTGAGAGTTGTGGTCTTGCCGGCGCCGTTGTGTCCGATAAAACCGTAAATTTCTCCCGGCGCGATATGCAGGCTGAGGTCGTCCACGGCAATTTTATCACCGTATCTTTTTGTAAGATGTTCAATGTTAAGCATAATGATACTCCTTCTGTGTTTTGTTTTATATGTATTTTTGTTTATTCGGAATGTTGCTTACACAAAAAATTATAAACCGCATTGTTGAAAGCGTTATAGTTTTTGTTTGCAACAAAATGATTGCCTTTGATAAATTCAAGCTCTGCTCCCGGAATGTTATTTGCTATAAGCTCGGTGTGCGTTCGCTTTATCATATCCCGCGTCCCTGCGATAACTAATGTAGGTATTCGGATTTTGTTTAATTCATCGACAGATATGTCGGGTTCGTTTACCATTAGTGCAAGCATTTCCGCATTTGTTTTTGCTTTGGCGCTTTTATCGGCATGACGAAGCGCAATCCGGTAACCGATTTCAATGGGGATCTGAACTCTCCGCTTTACACCCTGCGGAGAAATGTTTGCTCCGTTCAACACAAGTTTTTCAATCATGAAGGGATACTTTAATGCAAAATAAAGCGCAATATTACCTCCGTCGGAAAATCCTGTAATATGTGCTTTTTGTATTCCGAGTGCAGTCATGAAGTCGTGCAGATCCTCGGCAAAACGCTTCAGCGTAAATGCACCGTCTCCTCGCGGAGATTTGCCGTGACCTCTGGTATCGGGTGTAATTACACGGTAATAATGCGAAAAGAATTCGGTCTGATGAATGAAATATTCATGATTTTCACCGTTCCCGTGCAGGAAAATTAACGGAAATCCATCTCCTTTTTCCTCATAATATAATCCGCAGTCTATAAAAATCAACCTCCAATGGGCATTTGCCGAATATCTGTACAATGTATTGCGATTGATATATAACGCATAAAATTATACCGCTTATCTGCATATTTGTCAATACAAATAATTATATTTATAAGCTTTCTGCCGGATGAGTATGCCGAAAAATGGAATAATTTTACACATCCGTCTGAAGCACACGAAATATGTCTTTTATTTTTGTATACATATTTTGTCTTTTGAGCTCCATTGCTATGAAAGGATATTTTTGTTCAAGAAAATGACGCGTCACATATCCGGATGCATAATTTGCCACGACTTCATAGCGATGTGAAACCTGTATTTCGTGATTAAGCTTTAATGTGTTTATCGTAAACCATGCCAGTTTTTTTAATTCGTAAGAAGAATCTCTTTTGGGTTTGACAAGACATGACGGAAAATCAAGCACAATATCGCCGTTATGAATTTTAAACGGATCGAGAGTTATTTTATCTCCCTTGAAGCTGTTCATCATCTGATAGGTAAGACGGTAATTATCCCACTCATACGCTTTTTCGGGATAAAGACTTTTGGGCAGATAATGATCCACCGATACCGTTGATACCGACTTTGAAAACCACTGTCCCGTGTATGCGCATATCCCTCCGTATGCTTTGTAAAGATCGTCTGCACATCTGTTCCAGTATCTGTTTTTTTTCCAGTCGTCTCCGACAGGGTGGGGACATTCTTCAAGAAATTCTTTTCCGGGGCGGCGGACGGATTCGTCAAAATGTATAGGCTCCGGCTGTAAATCTATATGAATCATATTTTCACCAATTCTGTTTTTTATTGTTTTATACTTCAACGCCGTTTTGCTCGGCAAAATAAATCCATCTTGGCCAGAAAGGATCGGTTTGCGAAAGGTACCTGATAAGCATTTCGTGAGCTTTTCTTATTTCTTCCGGCTTAGGTGAATCCTCAAGCTGTAAATGCTTTGCGTATTCTATTGCTTTTTCGGCTTCAACGGATCTTGCCTGCGCAAGGTCGAACACAGGTGACGTGAGCCACGCGTTTATTTGTCCGTATTTTATAAAATCTTCTTCCTGTATTATTGCATCGGTTTTGCTGTCGGAGAGCCGTACCCTGAAGAGTTTGTCTCTGTCGCTGTCGAACACGGCTTCCGCAGACGCCAATATGAGGGGAGAGTGAGTGGATATAATAAATTGTACGTTGGCTTTGGGAGCGAGATTCTTTTGAATCTCAATGAGTGCGCCGAGAATTGTTCTTTGCCATTTGGGGTGTATATGAGCTTCAATTTCGTCTATTATTACAACCATGTTTGTATTTTCTTCGGCAGAAAGCGCTTTATGTTGAATCCATGCCTTTACAATAAGATATGCAAGCGTTATTACTCTTTTTATTCCGGCAGAAGCATACACCACGGGAACTGTTGCATACGGAAAAACTATTGTGGGCAGAATTTTTCCGTCGGGTGCGGACATAGGTTCTCCGGGATATAATTTGCCCATTTCCGGCGGAGAAACTGCTTTCAGTATGGTTTTGAACACTTCAAACGGATATATATCCTGATTTTTCTGCCATGTCAGCCAGTCCGAAATAAGTCCGTCGGGAAAAGATTCGCTTCCGTTCCAGACCTGTTTGTCGGAAACAATATGAGCCTCTGCTCCGGGGGCATAGCATTTTTCCGCGGAATCCCATAGGGCATACGAATTGTCCACCAACGAATATACGGCGGCACCCTTCATTATACCGTTTTGAGGCTTGCGTAACCATTCTGAATTGGTTTTGTTGAATGTTATTTCTCCGTTAATATCGTTATGACTTTGAGTGCTTCCTATGGTATAAGCCACAATGGCGCGTTTGCTTTCGGAAGCATATTTGGGTAAAGCAATGTTGCCTGCCCATGTGTCTGTAAGAGCATACCATGCGCAGTCCATAAGAAATGTTTTTCCGAGCCCGTTGTCGCCTGTTATTATATTAAGTCCCGGTGCAAAAAGTGCTTTTGCATTATTTGTGGGACCTACGTTTGTCAGTTCTATTTTTTTCAGAATTCCGGATGGAGTATTCATTGCGGCAACCTCCGTTTTGTGTGAATGTTTCTTTTATTATTATACCAAATTTATGATTAATGTCAAATATATAATATTAATCCCTGTATGCGAATATAGTATAAATTTATGTATAAAAATTCCCATAGCCGCTCAAAATTTGTTTTTGAGGCAAGGCTGTGGGAAAACGTTTTAATGTTGCAGATATCCGAATATATCTTTAAGAAAGCTAATGTATGATACTCCGCATATCAACATTATAATGACAGAGGCAATTATTCTTGCAACGATTCCTCTGAGAGCGGATTTCGCTCGGCCGGGCATTTCCTTAAAATGAACAAAATATATTATAATTCCTATAATCGGAAAGAAAAATGCAATAATGTTTATCAATGGGCTGCTTTCATTGCGGACGTCGTCCGGCGGATCGGCGAGGCTTGTCTGCATTTTGTCAGTTGTAAGAGATTCTCCGCAATTTGGACAGAATTTGTGGTTTTCTTCCGTATGATATCCGCATTTGGGACAATACATATCAATAACCGTACTTTCGTTTTGACGAAAATTCCTTTCTTTTGAATATTTTGAGCTGTTTTATTTGTTGAAAATATTTAATATTTTTCTGTAAGATTCGTTGAGCTTGTTGATAAGCTCGTTTATCTGGCTATCTGACGACATTTTTGTCACGTTAACTATGTTTGTGATGATTCCTTTATGTTCATATATATTGCAAAAGCTTATTATGTTTCCGTTTTCCGAAAAATTAAAATCATCTTTTGCGTTGTATATATTGCGGACATTTGCTTCGGATGATTGCCTTGTCAAATTTGACAATATATCAAACGTTTTGCTGTTATGAGATATTGATTTTTCAAGTGCATCTTTCAGGTATGGACTGTTGTTGACTATCATTATATCCAAAAGTACGGAAATATAAGGGAACATAAAGGTCTGGCTGTTACTGCTGCCGTCTTTATATATTGTCTGTTCACGTATTTCAAACGAACTCGAAAAATACGATATCACTTTATCGCTTGCAGCGGAAATATGTTCTACGAGCTTTACCATTGAATCATCGTAACGTAAACTGAAATCCGGATGTGAATAAAAGGGATATCTGATTTTTGAATACAGTTCGGGAAGCTCTCTTGCTCTTAATTCATCGAGCATAGGGATGTCGTCATGGTCGATAGCGAGCGATATTATTGAAAGTCTGAGCTGATCACGTGTTGCAAGTCTGTACTGAAGATCTTGTGCAGGGTACTTCGTACGCGGAATATTGGTTCCGGCACCGAATGATGTGACGTAACTGTTTATATCTTTGCAGTCAAACCATATGTATTTATTTTTTATAAGATACTGTATAAAATCGTAATTTTTTGCTTCGATTGCGTAATCAATTACGGTTTTTTCATATTCGTCGGTATTCAGAATGGGATTATCTTTTTCTTTGATATATGTGTCCCATTCCTTAGGAGCGTGTGATTGTGCGATTGAATAATTTGTCTGCCTGCCGGTTGTTGTTTGCGGGTTATTTGTGTTGACATCACATTTTCCGGCACTTAACAGATTTTCAATCGAAACTCCGAGCAACTCCGAAAAAGCCGGCAAATCATCAATCTGAAGAGCAGTTTCGCCTTTTTTGATTTTTATAAGACGGTTTGCTGTTTTTTGTATTTCATACGAATCATCTTTGTACGGATCGTTCTTTTTCTCAAGATATTTTGCGCAGAACTGACGTGAAGAATTGAATTTACTGTCAATAAGCTCGCCGATATAATTACCGATTTTTTGATTGTCAATGAAAAACATATTTGATAAGCTCCTTTTATTTATTTCTATTTTTGACATTATTGTACCATAAAGCCGAAAAAATGGATATCCGTCAATTTGAATATAAAATCGGCACTTTTGCGCGTTTCTGTATGTGTTTCATATATGCCTTACAGATATATAAGCACAAAAAGTATGTTTGCCGTAAATTACGGCGAGTTATAGGCAAAAACTATCAATAAGCCTGCCGATATAATTACCGATTTTTTGATTGCCGGTGAAAAACATATTTTATAAGCCTCTTTTATTCATTTCAAATTCTGATATTATTGTAGCATAAAGCCGGGTAAAAAACTATACGTCATTTTCATATAAAACCGGCACTTTTGCGCGTTCCTGTATGTATTTCATATATGCCTTACAGATATACAAGCACAAAAAGTATATTTGCCGTAAATTACGACGAATTGAAGGTAAAAACTATCAATAAGCCTGCCGATATACTTACCGAATTTTTGATTGCCGGTGAAAAACATATTTTATAAGCCTCTTTTATTCATTTCAAAT
>CAJLXE010000076.1 GCA_905210525.1 uncultured Clostridia bacterium
TGAGAGACGAAGGGCTGAAGCTTTTGCTCGAAGCAAAAAGACAAACCGGTATGCCGATCGTAACCGAAATAATGGATGCTTCTCACCTGCCGTTGTTCGAGGACGTTGACGTTATACAGGTAGGCGCAAGAAATATGCAGAACTTTGAATTGCTCAAGGCGCTCGGCAAAACAGATAAGGTTATTCTCCTTAAAAGAGGTTTGTCTGCAACGCTTCAGGAATTGCTTATGAGTGCCGAATATATAATGGCAGGGGGCAATGAAAAAGTAATTCTTTGTGAAAGAGGCATAAGAACGTTCGAAACCGCTGCAAGAAACACACTTGATCTTTCTGCCGTTCCCCTTCTTAAAGGAATGACTCACCTGCCTGTAATAATCGATCCGAGCCACGCAACAGGAATAGCGCGTCTTGTTAAGCCGATGTCGATGGCAGCAGCCGCAGCGGGTGCGGACGGTCTTATGATAGAAGTACACAATAATCCTGCAAAAGCGCTTTGCGACGGACCTCAATCGCTTACTCCGGACGCATTTGCAGATACAGTGAAGTCGGTAAATTCAATACTGACGGCAATAGGCAAAAAGCCTGTCGATGTTCAAGAATAAAAGAAAGGAAGCTTTCTTGTAAAACGAAAGCACGGGATACATTCATGAATATAGGTATAGTAGGACTCGGACTTATAGGCGGTTCAATAGCAAAAGCAATAAAATACAACACCGATAACACTGTTTACGGTACGGATATAGAAAAAAGTGTTGTGCTCAAAGCAAAGCTTCTCGGAGCAATAGACAAAGAACTTGATAAAACTCTCATCGGAGAATGCGATATGCTTATAGTTGCGCTTTATCCTCAGGCAACGCTTGATTATATTGCCGAAAACTCTTCACTGATCAAAAAAGGTGCTGTTGTAATAGATACGTGCGGTGTAAAAGCTGTTTTGTGCGATAAGCTTTTTGAAATTGCCGCTCAGAACGGATTTATTTTCATAGGCGCTCATCCCATGGCGGGCATACATTTTTCAGGTTTTGATCATTCAATGCCGAATATGTTCAATAACGCCTCAATGATACTTGTTCCGCCAAAAAATGTTGATATAGCGGTTCTCGAGCAATTAAAGAAGCTTTTCTCAAAAATAGGCTTCACAGTAATCAAAACCACAACCGCTCAGGATCACGATAAAAAAATAGCATATACGTCTCAGCTTGCACACGTTGTTTCAAACGCGTATGTGAAGAGTCCCGAAGCGGAAGTTCACAGCGGATTTTCGGCAGGCAGTTACCTTGATCTCACAAGGGTAGCAAAGCTTAATCCGACTATGTGGACAGAGCTTTTCCTTTGCAATAAAGAAAATCTTGCAGCCGAAATTGACGGACTCATTGAAAATCTGCAAAAATACAGCAAAGCCATAAAGGATTCCGATGCAGACACTCTTTATGCTTTGCTTAAGGCAGGCAGTGACAGAAAAGAACAGATAGACGGTGCAAAATCCAAATAATTTTATTGACGGTCAATACAATTATTTATCCGCAATAATGTTGCTTGACAAAAGCAGTATCGATTTTTCAAGAAAGTTACGGTTATTATCATGAGAACAGTACACATAGACGCTTCAAAAAATTATGATATATATATAGGCAACGACATATTGAACGACGCCGGCAGACTCATGCAAAAAGCTTGTCCGAATGTAAAGAAATGCGCCGTAATCACAGATGACAATGTAGATGCATTGTATGCCGATTCGCTTGAAAAAGTTCTCAGTGCATCGGGTTTTACCGTTGTCAAATATGTTTTTCCGAACGGAGAACGTTCAAAAACAATGCAGACGCTTACCGGCATACTTAACTTTCTGGGTGAAAATGAGATCACAAGAAGCGATGCCGTAATTGCACTCGGAGGCGGAGTTGTAGGAGATACGGCAGGATTTGCGGCAGCGGTATTCTTGCGTGGCATTCACTTTATTCAGATACCCACAACATTGCTCGCCATGGTAGATTCATCGGTCGGAGGCAAAACAGCAGTAGACCTCGATTCAGGCAAAAATCTTGCAGGTGCCTTTTGGCAGCCGGATATCGTTATATGCGACTGTTCCGTACTGAGCACTCTTGGCCGTTCTCATTTTGCGGAAGGTTGTGCGGAAATCATAAAATACGGTATAATCGCGGATAAGGAGCTTTTCAAGTTTATATGTAATAATCCGATATCTGCAAACGCCGAATTTGTTGTTGAACGATGTGTATCGATAAAAGCCGACATAGTTATGCATGACGAACACGATACAGGTATAAGGCAAATACTTAATTTCGGTCATACAATAGGTCATGCGATAGAAAAATGCAGCGGATACACGATTTCGCATGGAAACGCCGTTGCTATGGGCATGATTATAATTTCAAAGGGTGCATACAGACAAGGCATATGTAAAAGCGATATCTCGGCAGATATATACAGAGCTTTGCAAAAATACAATTTGCCTGTAAGATGTGATTTTTCCGCAAGAGAGCTTTTTGAAGTCACGCTTTCGGATAAAAAGCGCTCGGGACAGTTTACCACGGTTGTCGTTTCAAATGAAACGGGAAGCTGTGAGCTTGTAAAAATACCTACTGAAAATATTCTCGGCATTATAGAGGCAGGGCTTAAAGAATGAAAGCAATAATAACTCCAAATCTTCTCGGCGGACAAATCACCGCTATACCCTCAAAATCAGATGCTCACAGAATACTGATCGCCTGTGCGCTTTCGGATAAAAAAACGGTTGTAAGCATAAATTCCAAATTGCTTTCGGATGACATAAAAGCGACCCTAAAAGGTCTTACGGCATTAGGCGCACGGTTTGAATACAGTGATTCTGCAATTACCGTGTACCCGATTCAAAATGTTGACAAAGCATATATCGACTGCGGAGAAAGCGGTTCTACTCTGAGGTTTTTAATGCCTGTGGCGTGTGCGCTTTGCGGAAACAATACATTCATAATGCACGGAAGACTTGCAAAAAGACCTATAGATGAATTGCAGCGTGAGATGATAAAAAACGGATGTGAATTTTCCCATACCGACGAGCAGTCATTGTCAGCGCTGGGGCGTCTTAAAAGCGGACGGTTCAGGATTGCGGGAAATATAAGCTCACAATATATCACCGGATTACTGTTTGCGCTTCCTATTCTTGATGGCGACAGTGAAATCGAACTGACATCTCCCCTGCAATCAAGCGCCTATGTTGACATGACGCTTTCCGTGCTTAGACGTTTCGGCATAAATATTCTGCAATGCGGCAACTGCTTTCTGATACGCGGTTCTCAAAAATATATTTCTCCGGGCAAAATCAGCGTTGAAGGAGATTGGTCAAATGCAGCTTTCTGGCTTTGTGCCGGAGCTGTGGGATTGCCTGTCACAGTAAAAGGAATTAATATAAATTCGTTGCAGGCAGATAAAAAAATAACGGACATATTGCGTTCGGCAGGTGCTTACGTTCATACAGACAAGAATTCTGTTTGCGTATCACCGTGTGCGGTTTTGAACACGTTTGAAATAAACGCCGAACAGATACCGGATATTATCCCTGTAATTACGGTAACGGCTCTTTTTGCAAACGGCAAAAGTCTTATATACAATGCAGCTCGGTTAAGAATAAAAGAATCCGACCGTATTGCCGCAATAAGCAGCGTAATAGCATCTCTTGGCGGTAAAATACGCACGGGGCAGGATTTTATTGAAATAACAGGCAATACTCCGCTTAAAGGCAGTGAAGTATCCGGCTTCAACGACCACCGTATAATAATGTCAGCTGCGATTGCCGCGCAATATTGCTCCGACAATGTAACAATAAACGGCTGTGAAGCTGTAAATAAATCTTACCCTTCTTTTTTTGAAGATTATAATAATCTGGGAGGTATTGCAAATGTCATCAGTGATGGGAAATAAAATAAAAGTTTCGGTTTTCGGTCAATCTCATTCCAAAGAAATAGGCTGCGTTATAGACGGACTTCCGTCCGGCATAAAAATTGATATGCAGGCAGTAAATCAATTTATGCAAAGACGTTCGCCCGGCAAAAATGCATATTCCACAGCCCGGAACGAAGCCGATATTCCGGAAATAATCTCAGGACTCGCAAACGGTTTTACGTGCGGAGCGCCGCTTTGTGCCGTAATCAAAAATACGGACGCTCATTCTGCGGATTATTCCGAACTCAAAGCAATTCCCCGTCCGTCCCATGCCGATTATCCGTATTATATCAAAACAAACGGATACAATGATATTTGCGGCGGCGGGCACTCATCAGGCAGACTCACAGCGCCGATATGTTTTGCGGGAGCAGTTGCAATGCAGATTCTGAATACAAGAGGAATCACTATAAAAGCGCACATATATTCTGTACAAAATAAAAAAGATATTCCGTTTGATCCAGTAAAAATCACATCGGAAGATATTGCGTCAAAAGAATTTCCCGTAATAGACGATAATGCCGGAGCAAAAATGAAAGATGTAATAGAACACGCGCGTAAAAATCTTGATTCGGTAGGCGGAATTATAGAATGTGCCGTTACGGGTATGCCGGTCGGCATAGGCGAGCCTATGTTCGACGGAATCGAAAACAGACTGGCTGCAAATATATTCGGTATTCCGGCAGTTAAGGGAATCGAATTCGGTGCAGGTTTTGACGTTGCCCGAATGACGGGCTCCCAAAATAACGATGCCTTTGCCTATGACCGTGACGGCAACATAATAACTCTCACGAATAATCACGGCGGCATATTGGGCGGCATGACATCTGGTATGCCGGTTGTTTTCCGCGTTGCAATAAAGCCAACGCCGTCAATAGCAAAAATTCAGAATACGGTAGATCTGAAGCATAAAACAAATGTGCCTCTCGAAATACACGGCAGACATGACCCGTGCATAGTTCCGAGGGCAGTACCCGTCGTAGAAGCGGTTGCGGCAATCACAATGCTTGATTTTCTTGTGTAATATTATTAACGGAGCAGCAACAAATGGATATAAATGAATTAAGAAAGCAAATAAACGACATCGACAGTGATATCACCGAGCTTTTCTGTAAAAGAATGGATATTGCCCGAATGATAGCCGAATACAAAAAAGAACACGGCATGCCCGTGCTTGATAAAAACAGAGAGCGTGAGCTTTTAGCCTCCGTATCCGATATGACGCCCGACAGGCTTAAAACATATACCGGAGCGCTTTATGCTTCAATACTCAGTTTGTCGCGGTCTTATCAGAATAACTATATACACAAGACAAACAGTATTTCTTGTTCAATCAGGAACGCAATCGAAAAAACGCCGAATCAGTTTCCCAAGCGTGCAGTAGTGGCGTGTCAGGGAGTATCCGGAGCATATTCCGAACAAGCCTGTGAAAGGCTGTTTGCAACACCCGAAATAATGTTTTTCAACAATTTTGAAAGTGTTTTCAAGGCAGTGCGTGATGGGCTTTGCAATTACGGTATATTGCCTTTGGAAAACAGTACTGCCGGCTCCGTAAATCAGGTTTACGATCTTATGCGTAAAAACAGATTCTGTATAGTAAAAAGCGTAAAGCTTAAAGTGAGCCATTGTCTGCTTGCCAAAAAGGGTGTGAATTTGTCTGACATCAAAGAAATTTATTCGCATGAGCAAGCCATTAATCAATGTTCCGGCTTTATTGCGGAGCACGGAATCAAAGCAAATGTATGTGCCAATACGGCTGTTGCGGCGAAGCTTGTGGCGTTGTCGGACAGAAATGACATTGCGGCCGTATCGTCTGTAAAATGTGCGGAGCTTTACGGTCTCGATATAATTGCTTCAGATATACAGAATTACAGTAATAATTACACAAGATTCATATGCATATCAAAGAATCTTGAAATATATCCGGGTGCTTCCAAAACAAGTTTTATGATGACAATTCCGCATATTCCGGGATCATTGTATTCTGTTATATCACGTTTTTATGCGCTCGGAATAAATCTTACGAAAATAGAAAGCAGACCTCTTCCCGAAAGAGACTTTGAATTCATGTTCTACTTTGACATTGAATGTTCTGTATATTCGGATGAGCTTATAAGTCTTATAAACGAACTTGAAAATGATATTACAAGCTTTGTTTATCTGGGAAGCTATTCAGAAGAATCTGCATAAAAAATTAAAATCGGGAAAGGAGCGTCTTTTTCGGCAATAAAGGCGCAAAAATAAATATGTACGGACTCATCGGTAAAAAATTAGGTCACAGCTTTTCACCTCAAATTCATAAACAATTTGCGGATTACGATTACAGACTTTTCGAAATGGATGAAAACGATGTCGGTGATTTCCTGAAAAAATCGGATTTTGAAGGAATCAACGTCACTATTCCCTATAAAAAGACTGTTATACCGTATTTAGATGAGCTGTCCGACTGCGCGAAAAAAATAGGTTCCGTAAATACCGTCAAGAAAAGGGCTGACAACACGCTTTACGGAGATAATACAGATTATTTTGGGTTCAGATATACTCTTGAAAGCAAAAATATATCACCTTGCGGGAAAAAATGCATAATATTGGGCAGCGGAGGCGCATCTCTTACAGCAAAGGCCGTTCTGAGCGATATGAATGCAAAGTCAATAACCGTAATATCGCGCAGCGGAGAAAATAATTATTCAAACATATCAAAGCATTTTGATGCGGAGATAATAATAAATACCACGCCGGTAGGAATGTATCCCGACTGCGGTGTTTCCCCCATCAGACTTTCCGAATTCAAGCGCTGTGAATTTGTATTTGATCTCATATACAATCCTTCCAAAACAGCTCTTCTGCTCGAAGCCGAAAAATGCGGTATTTCTTATGCAAACGGACTTACAATGCTTGTTGCTCAGGCCAAAAAGGCTTGTGAAATATTTACGGGTAAAAACATCAGCAATAAAAAAATCGATTCTGTTGCAAATAATATATCAATGCAGATGCTTAATATCGTTCTTGTAGGTATGCCGGGATGCGGTAAATCGACATTGGGAAAACTGCTTGCCGAAAAACTCGGCAGAGCGTTTATTGATTCCGACTGCGAAATTGTAAACCGATGCAAAGAATCAATACCGGATATTTTTTCATCAAAAGGAGAATTATTTTTCCGCGAAATCGAAAAAAGCGTTATAAATGATTGCGGAAAGCAAAGTTCAGCAGTTATTGCGACCGGCGGCGGCACAGTATTGTGCCAGACAAATATAGATTCATTGAGACAAAACGGTATTATATTTTTTATAAACAGAGATATAAACGAGCTGGC
>CAJLXE010000077.1 GCA_905210525.1 uncultured Clostridia bacterium
ATAGAATCGAAGCTTTCTGCAATGAGTGAAACGGTAAAGCAAATTCTTGAGTAAAAATTAAACACATACATAAAACGGGATGCATTTTTATCCATGCATCCCGTTTATTTAAGGCTTTCCCGCATTTTTAAGTTTTTCACAAGCTTCTTTAAGCGCCGCGGGAAGCGGTACGCCAAGCTCACCCACATTTTCAAATATAGAAAGTATTTCATTTGATATGTAAAACAGCGCCGTTATATTTCTTATTATATCTCCGCTGTTGCCCAACGCAATATCGATCTGGTGAGCAACCACAACAATCAATACCGTTGCCGCCTTTTTCAAAAGTCCTGCCCAGCCTACCGAGCTGTTGAGAGTTTTAGATTTTGCCGCAGACATTATTCCGCTTATATAATCGCACACTATCACCGTTGCAAGTATTCCGAGTATTATGTTCCATCCGCCCACAAGCCACATCAACGCGGAACTGCAAGCAGTCATAAGCATTTTCAATTCAAGTTTATTTTGCATTTATGTCACCCTTATAATCGTTATATTCTTCCGTCGTGTATAAAATAGTTTTTTTCATTATTGTTCTTTACAGTACATTTTGCCTGCAATGCATTAAGCGTATCATCATCTGCATCAAATACAGCCGTATCGTAAAGAGCAGCCAATATCGAATTTCCTTTGTCCGTTCTGACGTCATTTTCAAACTCATTCATTATGCCCTGTATTTCATGCAGTTTTCCCAAGCAATCATCATTATTATCCATAAATAAATCTCCTTATGTGATTTCGTTTTTCTGTTTATACAGTATATCCTACAATTTTATACACTGAATAATCCAAATTGTGCCTTTGATTCCACGTAGGTGCGGCGGAAGTTACCGCAATATTCGTATTTGCGGAATAATCCGCAGCTTTTACAGCACCGGTACCGAGATTTACCCAGCCCGAATCAGTCATTTGAAACGTCCACTGTTCGTTTTCATGTATTAAACACCAACTCAATTTAGCGAGATAATTTGACGTTGCGCCTGATACGCTGTCTCCTGTCGGGAATATAATACCGCCCTGATAATAGCCGTACCCCGAATGTAAATACCCCTGTTTTCTGTCGATAGGCATTTCCGCACACACAAGACCGTACACAGTGCGTACATATATTCTGAGTCTTTTGTAAGCTCCCGATGAACAAGCATCAGGAAAACTGACGCTGTTCATCTCGGTTGGCGTCAGGCTCCCGTCGCAATACACACCGAATACGTCCGAAGCCTGATACAGTACTGTACCCGCAGCATTGTTGACAAGTGTTTTCAACACATCGCTTTGTTGCAGCATGGAATTAAAATAATTCAGATTATATCCGTTTACAAAAGACAGCATATAATTAATAACGTCGTTAAGTTGTTTGATTTGTATGGGTAAGCTTAAATCATTGAACGTAATTTCCTGTCCTTTTTTCATATTAACGCGTACTTCCTTTCTTCAATTTTTTTGGAAATCATATATTGCAATCCATATAAAATTTCAATCTTCGTCATCTTTTTCAAGAATAAATTCAGGACGTATTATTTCAAATTGTGAACCGTTAACATTATCAAAACAGAACTTAAAACGTCTTCCGGCGTTATATAAAGGAATATGATATATATCAAAATCAGACGAACGTTTAAGAGTTACGGTTTTACTTACAGTACCGCGTTCCGTTTCGGCACTGATTTTTACAGAGCCTGTTCCCTTTGCGGTAAAGCAAACGCTGTCAAGTGTTTTCAGCATATTTTTGTTTTGAAAATCGCAGTACGGAGTTTCATAATGTGCCGTTATATTTGCGCCGTTGTACTTTATGCTGTTGTCAAAGGTATATATAAATCCGTCATTGCCTGAAAATAACAATTGATTGTTAAACACAACAAATTTGCTTACGTTCATTCCGCTTCTTATATTAAAAACACGGCTGTCAATATCATATTCTATTATAAGATTATTGTGTGCCGAACCGTCCGCCGGAACAGCCGCATACAGCTTGTTATCAAATATCACAGCGCAGGAAATAGCCAATTTATTTCTGTTTATTCTGTTTTCAAACAGAAACCTTAATCTGTTATTTTCAATAATCGAGGCTCTTATTCCGTCATAGCTGTAAATTCCGTCATTTCCTATATAAAATGAATAGCGTCCGTTATTTGCTATTGCGTCCGGTCCCACTGCTCCGCACGATGCCGGAATCTGCTTCATCTGATAATTTTCCGGAGATGTTCCCGTTATTCTGAACAGCGTTTTTCTTCTGTACAATAATATATCATCAAATACGTTAGCAATTCCAACAAAGCCGTCACCGTCAAATGTAGTTACTTCCAATTTTCCCGCGTCTGCATTTTCCGAGGTTGTTTTCCAGTTTGAATAATCCGATTCTGCCGAATAATAAACCGTATTTAACTTATTCGCACTGTTTATACCCCATATTCTCTCATAATGCAATGCCATTGCGGCAAAACCCGGAGCATCCTCCAGCATACCCAAACCTGATGTTGTATCATATGTATAAATACCTTCCGCTGCATTACATATAAAAAGTTGATTTTTGCCTTTGGAAACACAGTTAATGCTGTCCATGTCAGCCTCGGTGATATTGCCCTGCAACTTTTGCCAGCTTTGAGACTTATATATAAATAAGCCTCTTTTTAATCCGGTACTTGCCACAACAAGCAGTGTATCTTGCTGTGACGCACCTTGTGAAGCCTGAGCATAATATACCGGAAACCGTACAGGATAATATTGGGTTTCGTTGTCAATTATTGCAGTCGTAATATACTTTGAGTATCCGTTCATTGTTTTGAGAGTTCCGCCCAGCGCTTCCACATTATAAGAATTCGGCGTATATCCGTTGTCCATGGAATCGCTGTTCATCTGTGCCGAAAAGCCACCGGAAAAATCGTCCAATGTATATTTGTATAATTTCATATTAATTATTTTTTGCCCTGCGACGCAAAAACTCCTTCTTAATATTTTTGAGTAGGGCGGCAACAGGAGTGCCGCCCATAAAAAGCTTTAATTATCTTGTAAAACCGTGTTCTATTCGTACCATCCAGAGGTCCTGCAATATAGCTGCGGTAAATCCGGAAGCTTTCCAGCCTGCTGTCCATCTTTGATCAAGAGGATCGCCGGTACCTGCGCTGCCCTTCGGCTTGAATATCGTTTTGAATGCGCCTTCGCCTTCAATATCCACAACACCGAAAGCGTCCTTACCGAAAACTATCGTAGAATTTACTGCCGTATTTTCGCATCCGCAGTCAGCGTCATACAGCTTGTCGTCCTCGGCAGGAGTAAAAGATATGTTCGTTATTTTTATGGTAGCGGCACCGGCATTTCCGGCCGTAGCTGCCGTAACCGTAACGGATTCATATTTAGCGGGACTTGCCGAAGCATCTTTCACTACAATATCTCTGCCTATGAGCTTGTCGGCGTCACTCTGTGTAAGAGCTTCCGAAACAGTTATGGTTTTGGTAGCATCTGCATACGACTTAACCGTCAAAGAAGCGTTGGCAGCACTGAGAGGTGTTGGTTCAAATCTTTTAGCTTCGGGAGTTTCGACAAAAACAACGCCGAAAAGCTTGCCTATTTCGCCTTCTTCTATTTTTTCTGCATTCTGATATTCTGCTACTTTCTGCCACTGTTCATCGTTCATAAGATCGTAAGCGGAATCCTGATCTATTATTGCAACATAATAAGGTCTTCCGTTTCTTATAAACGGTTTCGCCTTGTTGCGCTTGAGAGTTCTTACTGCCTTTTTAATTTCAGCGCTTGTGATTACGTCGGAAGACTCAAGCAGATATCTTGAGCTTTTTGAGTTTGCATACTGAACGGAGCTGCCCTTATGAATAATATCTCTTGTAATATGGTCAAGTGTAAGACCTGCCTGATCTCCGAGCAATTCGAACGTTTCATCAAGAACCTGATCTATTGCCGTAAGATCCAAAAGATCCGAGCCGGCAACATAGTCACCGTACTGCTTAAGATCTGCTGTAATACTTGTCATATCCAGTGCTCTGCCGTCCGGAGTAACTCCTTCCGAAATGGGCGTAACTGCAGCGGGGAAAATTTCAAATTTTCTGAAGCTTACGCTTTTGCCTCCGTTTTTAGGTACCTGTCTTTTCTGACCGAAGCGCTGGTGCACAAGTCTCGGTTTTGCATTTTTGATAAGTTTTCTGTCGTAATACGTTACGATAGTGCTGCTCAGATTATTTCCGGCAGCTTTTGATGTTGTAAGGTTTGTGTTCAATTCCATACGTTTTCTCCTTATGTTGTAATTAAATACTTTTCCGATTAAAGCGGAAATTTAATATATTCATGCCATATGGCTGAGAATATACAAGCATACAGCACCGATGTCTGTATTCTTATATTGTCGGTGCCTTCGGATTTTGCGGTCTGTTTATTCACGCAGACATCATAAAAATACCCGTTTGTTCTGTTTTACCCTGCGTTCGATTTCTTCGAACTGTTCATCACTCATGCTGCTGACATCGTATTCCGGCATTGCGGAATTTTTTTGAATTTCAGGCATTATGCGTTCTTTGCCTTTTCTGAGCAAGTCTGCCATTTCTCTTTTGGCGTCACGCTTTATTGCCTGTGCAATGCAGTCTGCGTAAGCATTGTTGCTCGCAAGAAGTGCGGAATGCACATTAATGCCGTTTGCGATAAGTCGCTTAAACGTTGCATTATTTCTGAGTTCGGCGGCAATATCAAAATCACCGTATATCTGCTTTATTTCTTTTTCCTGCCTGAGCAGTTCGTCAGCGTCGTATTCCGCCTTAAATCTTTTGTTTGAAGTGTTTACGGCTTCTGTAACCGCATTTATAAGTTCTTCACAACTCATACCCTCATCAAACAGTTTTTTGATTGCAGAAACCAATTTTTCATCATCAGTAGGCTCCGGCGGAATTTGTTCCGGCGTTGGTTCATTATTTTCCGGCAATTCTTCTTCCATGGCCTCCTGTTCAATTTGTTTTCTGAGATCATCAAGTTCTTTTTCAAACTCTTCATCTGTATCATACATAGGCTTTCGCCTCCTTTCTTCATGTAAAGAATAACATGATATAAACGTTTTATTTTCCGGAAACCGTGTTTTAATAAAAACAAGCATTAATATGCTATAATCCGATAGTGAAACATCTTTCTGTTTTTTGTCCGGTCATTCAATATTTTATATTTCTTACACCGCAATTTATATTTTTTTCGTTACTTCATGAATAATAATTGCGTTTTCGGTTGTTTTGTGGTATAATTTTTTAGTATTATATTAGTGAAAGGCAAGAATTGCTTTTATGGACAAAATAGGTTTTGACAATCAAAAGTATATCGACATTCAATCCGCAAAAATCAAAGAACGTATATCACAATTCGGCGGAAAACTTTATCTTGAATTTGGAGGAAAATTATTTGACGATTATCATGCATCAAGAGTTCTCCCCGGATTCAAACCGGACAGCAAAGTAAAAATGCTTATGAATCTTAAAGACCAAGCGGAAATTGTAATAGTAATAAGCGCAAACGACATAGAAAGCAACAAACTCAGAGGTGATCTTGGGATAACGTACGACCTTGACATTCTCAGACTTATAGATGCATTCAGGGGTATCGGTCTTTATGTAGGAAGCGTTGTTATCACTCATTACGGCGGTCAGCACGCCGCGGTAGCATTTGAAAAAAGGCTTCTTGCCCTCGGTCTTAAAGTATATAAGCATTACCCTATAGAAGGTTATCCTTCAAATATATCGCTTATAATAAGTGATGACGGATACGGCAAAAATGACTACATAGAGACCACTCGTTCATTGGTTGTAATAACTGCGCCGGGTCCGGGAAGCGGCAAAATGGCAACTTGCCTGTCACAGCTCTATCATGAACATAAACGCGGAATAAAAGCGGGGTACGCCAAATTTGAAACGTTCCCCATATGGAACATTCCGCTCAAGCATCCCACAAACCTTGCCTATGAAGCGGCAACTGCGGATCTCAACGATGTAAATATGATAGACCCGTTTCATCTTGATGCATACGGCATAACAACCGTAAACTATAACCGCGATGTTGAAATATTCCCTGTTCTTGACGCTATGTTTAAACAGATATATGGATATTCTCCGTATAAATCGCCTACCGATATGGGTGTTAATATGGCAGGCAACTGCATTTGTGACGATGAAGTTGTGCGTTTTGCGTCCAAGCAGGAGATAATACGTCGCTATTATAAAGCTATGTGCAAAAAAGTGCAGGGAGTGGGTTCAGCCGATGAAGTATATAAAACAGAACTGCTCATGAAGCAGGCGGGATGTTCGCCTGATGACCGTAAATGCATAGGTGCAGCATTAAAGAAGGAAGCTGAAACAGGCGCTCCGGCAGTAGCAATAGAATTGAATGACGGACGCATAGTTACAGGAAAAACATCTTCTCTGCTGGGTGCGTCATCTGCCGTTCTTCTCAACGCGCTTAAAGCAATAGGAAATATTCCGGAAGAAGTAACTCTCATATCCCCTAAAATTATAGAACCTGTGCAGAACTTAAAAACAGAATTTCTCGGCAATCACAATCCGCGTCTGCACACGGACGAAGTACTTGTAGCGCTTTCCATATGTGCCGCAACAGACGAATATGCCAAATGCGCAATGGAACAGCTTCACAAGCTGGCAGGATGTGAGGCTCATTCGACGGTTATGTTGTCTCAGACGGATGAAAATACATTCCGCAAGCTCGGAGTTAACCTGACTTGCGAACCTAAATATCAGAATAAAAAGCTGTTTCACGGCTGATATAATTATTTAATACATAAGGAGAAATAAAATGGCAGAATTCAAATATGAAATAGTAGAAAATGTCGGAATAATATCTTCCGGTGCAAGGGGCTGGAATAAAGAGCTTAACTTTATAAGCTGGAACGACAGAGAACCTAAATTTGATATCCGTGATTGGACAGAAGACCATTCAAGAATGGGAAAAGGCGTATCTCTTACAAAAGAAGAACTTATAGCATTGCGTGATCTGCTTAATTCGTTAAAACTGTAATCATAATACTGAATGTTGTTCTGGTTAAAAGCAGAACCAAGAAACGGAGTTAACATGAAGAATAAAATTTTAATATTAATTCTTGCGTTTATGCTCGCATTTGTATGTGTAGGCTGTGAACCGGATACCGGCGGTTATACAGGTCCGTGGTGGAC
>CAJLXE010000078.1 GCA_905210525.1 uncultured Clostridia bacterium
ATTTGCTTTGCAAATACAGAGAAATTCACGCTGTAAGGCGTGGATTTAAAGTGTTTATTTCAACACAAATTGCGCAAAAGCGAAGCTTTTGAGGAAAGCAATTTGTGTTATAATAAAATTACTTTATTATTTCTCAAGGAAGATTTTATTAAATACGGAGGGAATACTGTCAAATGAAAAAATATGAGGGAATACTGCTTTGCACGGACGTAGATCATACGCTTGTAAACAGTGACGGTTCGTTATCGGAAGAAAATGCCGAAGCCATAAATTATTTTATGGCAAACGGAGGAATGTTTACTTTGTGTTCCGGCAGACCGCCTCTTTACCTCACTAAATTTCATAATATGTTTGTTCCCAACGTTCCGGTAATATGTCACAACGGAGCTACTCTTTATGATTACACGTCGTCACAATATGTGCGTACTGTATGGCTGAACGAAAATCTTGCTTTAAAGCCGCTTCTTACCGTTGCGGGGGCGTACAGGGAATACATAAATTATATGTGCTTTTATTCGCAGGATTTCCAATTCATGTATTCAAAAGACAACGATAAGATTTCGGTAGATGATTTTATCGAAAAATTCCCGTCAATGAAGAAGAACAAATATCTTGTTTCTTTTTCAAACGAAAGGCTTGCGCATAATATTCAAATGGAACTTTCTGCAGCACCTGAATATAAAGGTTATTTTGAGTTTTCACGCAGCTGGTCATTTGGCGTTGAGGTTTTGCCTCTTGACGGCAATAAAGCGAGCGGGGTTCTGTTTTTGAAGAATCACCTTGGCAATGTTACTAAAACTATATGCGTGGGTGATTTTGAAAATGACATTTCAATGCTTAAAATTGCGGATATCGGATATGCTGTAAGCAATGCGTGCGAAAGTGCAAAGGCTGTTGCTGCAAGAATAACTGTTTCCAATGACGAATCGGCAATAGCAAAAATCATATCGGAAATATGATGTATTCAAAAATGTTACTTTGATTCGGCACGGGACGCTCTGTACATAAGAGCATACGCAATTATACCCGCTGCACCGAAAAAAATTGCAAGTCCGATAAAATAAGCTTTTAAAACAGATACAACTGAAAGAAGCAAACACATAACGGACAGCTTTATGAATTTTGAGGCGTTTTTGGCATTGAATATTTTTTGAAAATTCATTTTGTTTTTTTGCTTGACTTCAGCGTAATCAAGTTCGGGTGAGTCATTTATTATGTCTGTTTCGGTTATAATGCTTTTTATTTTGTTTCCGAATTTGTTTTTGATATTTTCCTTGGATGAATCTTTACAAACGGCAATTATTTTTTCGGCACCGGCATTTAATGCCATATTTATTTTTTCTTCCGCCGTCTGTTTTTTGCCCGCGGATATAAGGAAAACAACATATATATTGTCCGAACGGTAAAAAATTCCGTCTTTTATTAAATTTATTTCCGGATTAAGCTTTTTTACGCATCGCAGTGCAAGCTCGTTAAATTCATCTTGTGACAAATCGTAAAGTCTTGCCAGTTTAATGTTATAATAGTATTTTTCTTTTTTGCTTGTTATATTTTTTGCAATGTGTTTTTTTATTTCTGCCGAAATACGGATTGCTGCATAGAATGTTAAAACGGCTCCCATAATTATACCGAAAACGCTGTTGTGAGATATTTTGGCAAACACAAAGCTTGTTACAACTAAAAAAGCTGACGAAGCAAAAAATATATTGAGTATGATGCCTGCTTTTGTTTTTCGCTTATTCCCGTATTCTGAATATTCTTTTATAGTTTTTACAAACTCCGAATTACTCAATATAAATTCCTCCGGCATATAGAATTCTTATTCACACTGTAATTATTAACATAATTTATATCATTTAATCAATATGAAGCAATAAAAAACGTTCCGACAATATTATCGGAACGCATAAAAGTCGTATTGTAATATAAGATTACATATGGTCTATAAGCTCAAGACCTTTGTTGTTTTCCAAAGCCCAGTCTATGGACCATTGATTTTCGAACAAAAGAACAAATCTGTCATTGCTGTCATGAACAATTTTAGTGGTGCTTGTAAGCTTAAGCTCATCGGGATCTTCTACATTGCTTGTTATCCAACGTGCAAAGCGGAACGACATTCTGTTGACGCTCGGTTGTGCTCCGTATTCATTTTTGAGTCTGTATTCCAGAACTTCAAGCTGCAATACACCTACTGCTCCAACAACGTATTCTTCAATACCGATGTTTATTTCTTTGAAAATCTGTATTGCACCCTCTTGTGCAAGCTGAGACATACCTTTCTGAAACTGCTTGCGCTTCATGGAGTCGGATACGTGAACTCTTGCGAATATTTCCGGTGAAAATGAAGGAATATCTTCATAAACGACATTCATATCGTTTTCGCTGAGAGTATCGCCTATACTGAAAATACCGGGGTCAAAAAGACCGATTATATCTCCGGCATAACCTTTTTCCATTATGGTTCTGTCCTGGGCCATGAATTGCTGTGGCTGAGCGAGCTTTATTTTTTTGCCGTCGCGAACGTGATATACGCTCATTCCCTTTTCAAATTGTCCGGAACAAATGCGCAAGAATGCAATTCTGTCCCTGTGAGCGGGATCCATGTTGGCTTGTATTTTGAATATAAAACCCGAAAAGTTTTTATCCATAGGATCAACAAGCCCGTTTTTAGCCTTTTTGGGTGAAGGAGAGGGAGCAAGCTCAAGAAACGAGTGGAGGAATGTTTCCACACCAAAATTGTTCATAGCACTTCCGAAATATATCGGAGTAAGCTCGCCGCTGTTAACAAGATTGATATCAAATGCGTCACCCGCCATGTCGAGTAATTCTATTTCGTCAAGCAGTCTTTTATAATATGATTCGCCTATTATATCGCCAAAGCTCTTGTCATAAACATCGCCTGTTGAGGACTGAACCATCGTCTGACCGTGATTTCCGCCCTCATAAAGTTCTATCAGGGACTCGTGACGTTTATATATGCCTTTGAAATCGCCGTCTGTACCTATCGGCCAATTCATAGGATATGAACGTATGCCGAGCACCGTTTCAATCTCATTCATAAGATCTATCGGATTTTTTGCGGCTCTGTCCATTTTGTTTATAAAGGTGAATATCGGAATATGCCTCATGCGGCATACGTGAAATAACTTTATAGTCTGCGGCTCAACGCCTTTTGCGCCGTCAATAAGCATAACCGCGCTGTCTGCAGCCATAAGCGTTCTGTAAGTATCCTCAGAAAAATCCTGGTGTCCGGGCGTATCAAGGATGTTGATGCAATGCCCGTCATATTCAAATTGCATGACGCTGGATGTAACCGAAATACCTCTTTGTTTTTCTATTTCCATCCAATCGGAAGTCGCATGAGCGGCAGCACGACGTGCTTTGACTGCGCCTGCCATTCTGATTGCACCGCCGTAAAGCAATAATTTTTCTGTCATTGTTGTTTTGCCCGCATCAGGATGTGAGATGATGGCAAATGTACGTCTTCTTTTTACTTCAGTTGTCAAGTCCGACATAGTTTCCTCAAAGCTTTCAATGTATAAATATAAATTTGACTGCCGAAACAATTAAGTGCTGTGTACTTAATTGCCGCGTCTTTTAACTTGTGTCAAAAGACAAAGATATATTCATTATACCACAAATTCGCGGAAAATACAAGCACGGCAAATCGACAATCCGCAGAACTTATACTGCAATTTGGATTTTCTCTTAAATTATACAAAAACTGTGGACATTTTTTATAATTCGATGTACAATAACAAAAATAAAGCAAATCGGAGGAAAAACGTTGGAAAGGTTTGATGCTATGCTGAAATACGTTCTGCAGACGGCAAAAAAACAGAATATTCCGGTATCGGATGATATTTTTCCTGAGGTCGGGATAAATTACAGGGCAACAGGCAGATTCGGAGCCTGCAGAAAAACAGCGCGCGGCTTTGAAACGGAACTGACATACAAACTTATGGATGCAGATGATAAGGCGTGCCTGACAGTGCTCGCACATGAAGTACTGCATACGTGTCCGGGTTGCATGAATCACGGCAAACGCTGGAAAAGTTATGCCGCACGATTGAGCAGAGCTTTGGACGTAAATATAAAATATTCATCATCTTACGAAGAACTCGGAATTGACGATACAAGATGCGGGAAATATAAATATACTGCAGTATGCGGCAAATGCGGAGCTGTTATAAAAAGACAGAAAGCTTCAAAACTGATAATGCATCCGGAAAAATACAGATGCAGGTGCGGAGGAACTTTTTATGTGACTTCTGTAAAAGAATAAAATATTAACAAAAAATTCACAAATGGGTTTTATTTTAAAAGAGGAAAAACAGAGTTTGTGTCGAATATATTTATTGATTGGCATACGGTATATAATGACGGATTCCTGTATATTCAAAGGAGAACCCGAATATGATAAGAGATATTATCGAAGAAAATGAAAAACGCATACTGTGCGAATATGCAACACTCAGTTCTCTTACCAAAGGCAGATTGAAGCCTCAGGAAAAATGTCCTATGCGCGGTGAATTTCAACGGGACAGAGACAGAATATTGCACTGTAAGGCATTCAGACGTCTTAAGCATAAGACGCAGGTATTTATGGCGCCCGTTGATGACCATTACAGAACCCGTCTTACGCACACGCTTGAGGTGGCTCAGATTGCAAGAACTATTGCGAGATGCTTGCGCCTTAACGAGGATCTTACCGAAGCAATAGCTCTCGGACACGATCTGGGACATACCCCGTTTGGTCATGCCTGCGAAAGAACTCTCAATAAACTTATGAAGAGCGGTTTCAGACATAATCTGCACAGCCTGAGAGTTGTTGATGTGCTGGAAAATTATTATAAAGGACTCAATCTTACATTTGAAGTAAGAGACGGAATAAAGTGTCACACGGGCGACGAACTGCCCAAGACTCTTGAAGGACAAATAATACGATTAAGCGACAGAATTGCATATATAAATCATGATATTGATGATGCGATAAGAGCAAAAATGCTCTCGGACGCGGATTTGCCGAGACATTGTATTGATGTGCTGGGAAATACTCACGGACAGCGAATAAACACAATGATTGCGGATGTCGTAAAGACAAGCTCCGATTATGCTTCTGTTCGCATGAGTACCGATGTGGGAGCGGCTACGCAGGAATTAAGAGCGTTTCTGTTTGAAAATGTTTATATAGGAACAATTGCTCAGAAAGAAAATGACAAAGCCTGCAGCACAGTAAATATTATGTTTGATTATTTTATGAATAATCCCGATAAATTGCCGGATGAATATAAATTGCATACGGATGAATTCGGGACAGAGCAGATAGTGTGTGATTATATAGCCGGAATGACAGATCTTTATGCGATAAAGGTGTTTAACGATTTGTTTGTTCCGAGAGTGTGGAGCGGCATTGAAATACAATAATAGAAACGGTTATTATGGTACAAAATGATTTTTCGGCATGGCTTGCCGAACTGAAAGACAGAAATGATATAGTATCTGTTGTATCATCTTATGTAAAACTTACCAGAAAGGGACGCCATCATTGGGGATTGTGTCCGTTTCACCATGAAAAGACGCCGTCTTTCAGTGTAAATGAGGACTTACAGATATATAAATGCTTTGGTTGCGGTGCAGCCGGAGATGTTATAAAGTTTGTTCAGGAAAATGAACATACTGATTTTAACGGTGCTGTTCAGATATTGGCAGACAGAGCCGGCATGGAAGTGCCGCGCTTCGGAAAAGAAGATTCGCAAGCGGAAAAGAAACGCAATGAACTTATTTCGATAATGAATGCCGCACAGGAATTTTTTGTAAAATCGCTTTCGACACCTCAGGCGCAAAAAGCCAGAGAATACATAAAAAGCAGAGGCTTAAGCAAAGAAATAATAGAAAGATTCGGATTGGGATATGCGCCGGACGGCTGGGAAAATCTCAAAACATACCTTATCGGATTGGGATATTCTCAGGAAAGCATGAATGAAACGGGACTCATGTCGTCAAAAGACAAGAGAATATATGATAAATTCCGAAACCGAATAATGTATCCGATTGCAGACGACAAGGGAACGATAATATCGTTTGGAGGAAGAAAGATAAATCCTGAGGACGAGCCTAAATATATGAATTGTCCTCAAACGCTTCTTTATAATAAGTCGCAAACGCTTTACGGACTGAATATAGCCAAAAATTACGTAAAAGGAATGCCGTTGATAATAGTTGAAGGCTATATGGATGTTATAACAATGCATGAGTTCGGATTTAATACGGCTGTTGCATCGTGCGGAACGTCTCTTACTCAGCAGCAGGCGAGAAAAATCAAGCGTTATACGGACAAGGTGTATATAGGATACGACGGCGATTCGGCAGGACAGTCGGCAACGGTGCGCGGCTTGGATATACTTAAAGAAACGGGGCTTGACGTATTTGTGTTGTCATTTCCGGACGGCTGCGATCCCGATGATACGCTGCGCAAATACGGTAAAGAATACTTTGACGAAATAATAAAAAATGCCCAGACATTGGTAGAATTCAAGCTTCGGAAAATATTTTCCGGAGGCGGCATGAAATCAAACGAGGAAAAACTTGCCGCTGCCAAAAAAGCAATAGATATTGTATCTAAAATACAGCTTGATATAGAACGCGAAAGATACATAGATATGATTGCGGAAAAAACGGGGTATTCAAAGCGTGCAATTCTCAGCGACATTGAAAAATTGAGCGGTAAGGAATCTTCCGCGCAAAATACAATGCGTAATGAAAACCGTCAGACCGTCAATAATAATAATATACCGAATATATCTTTGAAGCCGAGACCGGGAAACAAAGATAATACGTTTGCTTCCGAGGCAAAGCTCATTTGCCTTATGGTGCGAGATAAAAATTGTGCGTTGGAAGCTTTCAAAATTGTAAGCGTTGCTTATTTTTCCGATCCTGTATGTAAAAGTATAGCCGAGG
>CAJLXE010000079.1 GCA_905210525.1 uncultured Clostridia bacterium
CAAAGGTCTAAGAAGCGCGGTAAGTATTTACACGCACTTTCAGAAAACAGTTTCGTACGGCGGATTTTTCGGCAGACCCGGTTCGTCAAGCACCTATGACTATTATTCCGCAGGTTCCGGAGTCATTTACAAGCTTGACAAATCAAGCGGGAGCGCATACATTATAACAAATTATCACGTTGTTTACGACGTCAATTCCAACACGTCAAACAAAATAAGCAACGATATCAATGTATATCTTTACGGTATGGAAGAAAATAAATACGCGATAAGCGCAGAATATATAGGCGGTTCAATGACATACGACATAGCCGTGCTTCGCGTAAAAAACAACGATATACTGAAAAATGCCGACATCGAGGAACCTGAAATTACAGATTCGGACGATATAACGGTAGGACAGTACGCCATAGCGGTAGGCAATCCCGAAGCGCTCGGTCTTTCGGCAACGTTCGGCATTGTCAGCGTCAATTCCGAATATATAACAATGACGGCTCCCGATAACGCTACATCCGTAACTCTTCGCGTCGTAAGAATAGACACTGCCGTAAACGGCGGCAACAGCGGCGGCGGTCTTTACAATTCAAACGGACAGCTTATAGGCATAGTAAATGCAAAGATCGTAAACGAAGAAGTTGAAAATATAAGCTATGCCATACCGTCAAACGTAGCCGTTTCCATCGCCGATAACATCATTTACTATTGTGACGACAACAGCAACGAAAGCGTTCAGCGTGCAATAATCGGCATAAGCGTCGGAACATCATATTCCAAAGCGGTCCTCGATACCGAAACGGGATTAATGCGCATTGTTGAAACCGTCACCGTATCTGGCATAAGCGACAATTCGCTTGCGTCGGGTGTTTTCGAGCAAAACGACATAATAAGATCAGTAACGTTAAACGGCACAACAAAAGAAGTCACACGAAAGCATATGGTTATAGATATTATGCTCAAAGCACGTGTCGGCGACACCGTACAGTTTACTGTCATCAGAAACGGTTCCGAAAAAAATATTTCAATAACCGTAACGGAAAATTGTCTCGCCGCATATTAAAAATACGTTTGGTATTATAAACAACACATCCCGAAAGCATATAACTTTCGGGATGTGTATTATTTTTTACTTTCGGTACCGATTTATTCCTGTATTGTGCCGATGTTGTCTTCATCAAACACAATTCTTACGTCGCCCATGCGGCTGAATCCGGTTATATTGAGCACCTTGCCTGCCGGATTTCCGCACGACGGCAAATCAACTCTGCCCATATGATTGCTTATATCACACACAACACGCCATGACACAGGCACGTGTACAACTGTAAGTCCCATTTTATTTTCAACACGCAGCGTTGCGCCGCCCTCATAACGGTCAATATTGTCAAAAAACACATCCGTCTGAGCCATGTTATTTACCGCACACGCCTCCTTAAAGTCTGCGCAATCTATATATTTTGTGGTCACACCCGCAAAGTTCTGTCTGTGTTCTTTGTCCGGCGTACTTTTTGTTCCCGATGAAAATATTATTTTTATACCCGTATATATAAGCAATGTGCAAAGAAGCACAAGCCAGTTTGAAATAATATTGTCCGACGGATAATTAACAAGCCGTGCTATATACGGTTCAAACACCATAAACAAAAACGCTATCGAGAAAAGAATATTTACAAGTTTCTTCCCGATTATGCCGTCTATCAGCGAATATACGAGCAAAGCGCCGAGCAATATACGTCCGAAAGGAATCCCCCCGAACACCAGAATATCATCACCTATGGCTTCGGTTATCAATATGATTGCCGCAACTATAAACGCAAGTCCCCAAAACAATTTATTTGTCTCCATAACAAATTCTCCTTTTTATCTTTCAAAGAATTAAATCTTATTTCTTCAATTCTGTCCCGCAGAAGTTTATAATAATTTCTTGAGAAGTATATCTTCTTTCGGCAATGCCTGAATGTTATCTCTCCCGTCCCCGTAATATCACGTTTTATTGACGCTATTTCCCTTGTATTTACAATAGCCGATTTTGATATCCTCACGAATTCGGCAGGCATTATCTGCTCAAGCTCAAAAAGTCTAAGCTGTGTATAATACAAATTCGACGCCGTATGAGCGGTTACTTTGCCGTCATCCGTTTCAAAAAAGAGAATACGCTTCTTCTGAACGTAATACTCGGTATCACCTATATGCAATTTGATCTCGCTTTCGCCGCCGATAATGTTTGCTATAAGTTTTTCGATAAGCTTTATATTATCGTTCCTTTCCTTACAGCGTATTATTATTTCATCCTGTCCGTCGGCGGAAATTTCCGTATGAAGCTTCACCGCATCCAACCTCTCCCCTTGTTTGACTTAATTGTATCATAAATCCGCGATTTTTCAAGTATATAAAGCCAAGATGACGAAATATACACTTAACAGGTAGATTGCAATGCAGATATAAAAAAAGAGCGCCGCACAGCTGCAGCACTCTTATCATTACAAACTTTTCGAGTTTGCCGATATTAAAATTTACTCAAACTTGAACGAATACATATCCGCATCACGCATCTTTATTTCCATCACAACAGGTTGTCCCTCAAGATCAGCCGGACTGCCGTTCTCAAATACAACGTGTCTGTTTGTGCTGTCGCCGAATATTTCACCCGTAGAAATGGATCTTCCGTCATCTGCTCTGAGCGTTATAACCATGTGACCGTAAGCGGATGTGGAAAAATTAATAAACAGATCCTTTCCTTCATAAATGAACTTCTTTGTAACAAGCGCCGGAGAATCCCACGACATATCCCACGGTGCGTTTTGCGATACAAATCCGTCAAGACGCATTGTATACCGATATATTTCGCCCGGAATGCCCATCCATCTGTTTTCGCCGCAATACATGGATATTTCATTATCACAGCCTTCATACGGAGATTTTGTTTCCACCATTCCCGCAGAAAGATACATATCTCCGTAAACCCAGTTACGTCCGCTTTCAGGACCCGGGCGCAAGAATGCTTCGTTATATCTCTTCCAGTTAAGTCCGTCTCTCGACGTCATAAACAAGCAATCCGTCACCGCTATTCCGCAACGCTTATCCATAGTGTCAAAGCGTACGCGGCGCTTTTCTTTTCCGCACAGCTCATCGTAATTTGACGTCCATTTTATTTCTCTTTCCACATATCTTGCCGGAAAACCTACATAAACATGATCTGCTCTGTAATATCTCGATATAGCGTTCGTATAAAGCTGCCAATCAACATAGCTGTCATAATTAAGTATGTGCGAATCCGACCAGTTTACAAGATCCTCCGAATCCGCAACTCTTATATCTCTGTACCAACGTCCCTCCATAGGCTGCGCGCTCGGATGATACGTTCTGTAAAAGCATCTGAATTTATTCATATGGTCATCATAAAGCAACGTATTTACGGAATCGAACTGCCCCTGCAAATCAAGCTCGTGACGTCTTGTAAAATACTTACCGTCCGGACTTGAGAAATACTGAAGCTTCGCTTCCTGATCCGCAACCGCTTTATACCGTTCTTCGGCAGGACAATCGGGTCTTGTATCTTTCATAACCCTGAAGCCGTCACCTACGCCGCTGTACGGATCGTCGCTGTAATACGGAAACATGACGTTGTTTTCCTTTGAGCCCTCAAATTCAAATATTCCGAGCGACGGTTTTTCCCAGTGAATACCGTCCGTGCTCTCAAAATAACACTCTACCGAGCCCTTCCACTTTTCTATGCCCGGAAATCCCGGCGTACGGTGTACGTTTACATACATTCTGTATATTCCGTCATCCTGAATAACGCTTATATAATTGCAGCCGTCTCCGCCCCAAGGATCGTCCATCCTGATAACACATTCACGCTTTGTCAATTCGTGCATCTTGAACGTAGTTCTCGTTCTTTTTGTATCAAGCATCGTATCGTCCCAGAAAAGCTCTCTGCGTTTACCTATGTTGATAATGTCTTCCATAATATAATTTACCTTTCCGCCATATTGTTGTACAGTCGCATACATTGATATACGGCAGGCTGCCCGAATCACTGCTGTGCGTAAATTTTTCCGACAAATGCAGGGACAAAACCGCCGTCTGTCTTATTATAATATAAAATCATGTTTTTTTCAATACTTCAGACAAAATAAATATTTCATATGAAATTTCACGCAGCAAAACAAATGCCGCATAGCGACACCTCAATAGGAACGCTCACGGCATTTATCAAATATAAAAAGCAAAATATGTTACGCGGTTTTGCCGCTGCCTGCTTTAACAGATTCCTTGAAATAAGTTTTCTTGACGTCTTTTGAAGCAAGATAATTTATTTCGCTCTGATACTTTTCCATTATCGAGACTATTTTTTCTTCAAACTCTATAAGCTGATGACGAACTTCTTCGCCGCGTTCTTCCCATTTGCGCGTTTCAAACGATATTCTGTCAAGCTCCATCTGACGCTGTTTTTCAGCCTCAGCCATTGTTGACTTCGCACTTTCCTCTGCCTTTATGAGCGCTATACCCACCGATTCTTCTTGTTGTCTGTACGAATCGACAAGCCTTGTCATTTCTTCAAGCTGTGAAGCCATTTTCCTGTTCTCATCCACAAGCTCTGTTAATCTCTCTTTTTTCTTGTTAAGTTCCTCTTCGTAATCGTGTGTAAGCAAATCAATATATTTTTTAACTTCACCCACATCATAACCATATACTTTTTTTGAAAATTCCGACGACATATGTACTATCCTCCTTCTTTTGTATGTAAATATTGTACACCTGTATTGTTTTTGTGAATGTCGCAATATATACGCCTAAAATGTCTTTTTTTTAATGTGTGTCTGTATTTTTGGCATAAAAAGGGTTTTTGTGTATATGCGCCTGTTTTTGTATATTTAAAATGCAAAAAGGCAAGAGATTTTTATAAAAACATCTCCTGCCCGGATAATAAGCAAAAATAAATTATTATATGAATACCTCGTCTCCATCGTTTGCCACTCTGACTTTGAATGGATATTTACCGTCAAGCGCTCTAAGCTCGTCAAAGTCAGAATTTACATGATTAAACCAGAGCTGCTTTGTGGGCATTCTGTCAAGATACGGCAAAAGATCGTCCAATGAATAATGCGCTTTTTCTATAATAACTATATCGGACGGTTTTTCGCAAGCAATAGCCTCCAGTTCTCCGCCTGAAAGCTTCCATGACAAATCGCCCGTAAATACCGCTCTTTTTCCTTCGGATTCCACGTGATACGCAAATGAAGGACGGCCTTTGATATGAAATGTCGGGATTGCCGTAACCTTTATATTTTTATCTTCATAAATCATTCCCGTCTGTGTAACTTCAAGACGTATTCTCTTTCTGTTGATCGTATTAGCTTCAAGACTCTCGGCAAATGCATATATATTTTCAATAACGTTCTTTTCGGGCACAAACGCAGTGAAATCCGCTTTCGTATAATACCAGTTGCAAAGATCTATAAAGTGCGGCAGCATATCTATATGATCTCCGTGGCAGTGCGTAATAAACAAAGCCGCAACCTCCTCCGGACGTCTGCCGTCATTTATGAGCATATTCAGTATCGGGGCTCCCGCGTCAACATAGTAAAGAACGTCGCCCGCCTCAATCATTTCCGCAGAATTAAAACGTCCTGCCTCAGGTACACCGTGACTTGTACCTATAAATTTAATCCGCATATCAATATACCTTTCGTTTTTTATTATTTATGACAAAAGAGGAATTCCGAGAAATTCCTCTTTTTTTATTTTGTCTGTATTAAAATAAAATATCCGTGCAAATATTTTATTATTTATCTTCTTTGTCCTTTTTGCAGAGCTTTACTTTTGCAAGATTCTCTTTAACAAACGGAATAGCACCGATTCCTACTGCAATAACAAACGCACCGCCGCAAGCCAATATTGCAACGATAAACGCCGTATTGACTATAAAAGGAGCAATACCTATCTGGCTGAGCACAATAAAGCCCGCTACAATGTATATTGCCGCTTTTATAAGGTTTGACGCATTGGGTGCACATTCAATATGTACTTTTGAATCAACGATACGGCAAAGAACATATGCAATTACAACGAATATAGCCGCTACAAGCAATGAAGGCAGGAAAGCGATTATTGCCGCGCCTACGTTCGTGAGTATAGCAAAATCAAGCAGATTGATAGCTTCTACCGCAAACAAAACAACTATAACAGCCTTAACGATTCCCACTATTATTTTGTTGAAGCCTATGGGCTTTACTTCTTTGTTTGTATCAGCCGCAAGCCACTTGTTGCATCTTTCATCAAGACCGAACGAGCTGAGTATCGAAACAAGGAAAGAGCCTGTGATATTTGCAAGGAAAATGCCTACAAGCAAAACGATCAGCGCAAGTATAATATGCGGTACAGCATTGATTATTGTGTTGAGCATATTTGTTGCCGGAACAGATATAGCGTCAATAGCCAATACGTTAAGCGCACATATCATTACAACAACCGCAATGAATATATAAACCACCGTACCTACAAGCTTTGCTATGTTGACAGTGGATTTGCCTTTGCTTACTTTATCCTGCAATTTGTCAACTTTGGTAAGTCTGACAGCCGCAACAATAAGCTGACGAACAATTTTCGCTATATAGAAGCCTATAAGCAATATAGCCACACAAGCTACCACATTGGGAATATAACCTATAAACGAATTAATAAGGTTGATAATCGGCTGTGTAACTGTCGACATACCGAACTTTACAAGAATAGCCGGAACAAAAATTATAAATACTATAAGGAATACAAGCTTTCCTATAATTTCAGATGCCTTTACCGATTCATCCGGTGTTCCGCCTTCGGATTTCTTTATACTTGCAAGCTTTTTGCCGAATCCGACTTTGTCAAGCAATGCAACTATCAGTTTTTTTGCC
>CAJLXE010000080.1 GCA_905210525.1 uncultured Clostridia bacterium
AAATTTGTTTTTCAATAAAATATTTTTAGGCTTCATGTTATTATGGATTTCAGAGCAAACAAAACGCTTACGGGCTGACTTGTTTTTACAAACAAAAGAAACATATAAAGAGTTTTTAGCGGTAAAGAAATATCTTTCGGCAGCAGTGAGAATCTCCGCAAAAAGAAGTATCCTCAAACACAACGGAAAGCCAAAATCCAATAAACTGAATTTTACAATGCTTATGCAAAACAATGCAATCCGCAAAAGGAACAAATTCGTTCTTTGCGGATTGCCGAAATAATATAATACACAACGCAGTCTTTTACTTTTTTATTACAACAACGCCTTTGAGTCCCGCTATATCTTCTTCATTTTCGACGCCGTTCATTTTGCAGATTTCCTCAGGCGACACTCCGAAGTGCTTTGCTATATCCCATGCCTTTTCATTGCTGCCTACAAAATGATAGTAAAAAGCCTTTCCGGGCGCTTTTGCAAGAGGCTTTGCCTGTGCAGATGTTATTACGGAATATTCCGATTTTTCCATAACCGCGGCATTGGCTGACGCCACCCATTTCAGCACAATCTCGCCGTAATCATTAAGCTGAGAAGTAACGCTTTTTACCGCTACCGAACAGTCTATGACTTCACCCTCGCACGCCTGTGCCTCGAACATATAGCTGTACGGAATTTCAGCAACGGCAGTTTTAACAACGTTTGCATCAGATTTCGGAACGTATATTGATTCTATGCCGTAAATTCCCTCAAAATATATATTTTTGCCTTCTATATACGAATTACATTCTTTCTGTACCACCGAAGAATACAGTACCGTATCCGCGTCAACGTTTGGAACCTGTATCTTTTCGGAACATATTCCAACGTTATTTGTAAGCACAAACGTATCACCGCCCGAAACAGTTTCTGTCTGAAGTTCAAGCGACATTCCGGGTAAAAACGCATCCTGCACAATATCGTATGCAAAATAGTCATATACTTCCACATCAAAAGAAACAAGCGTCTCTATGCTCAGAACGCCGTTTTCCTTTGCGTCTATGGAAAGCTCGGTTACAACCGGAGTTATATTCAATACGGCATTTTCGGATACATCCGGAATTTCGCACGCCTGATTAAAATTTATGTCAAAGCCGGAAGAATAAAAATGCGGAACGCTCTCTGTATTTGAATACACCGCATCAACGTGCACGGTTCCGTAAAATATTGCCTTGGAATCCGCTATTCTCTGATTATCTACATTTACGGAAGCATTCTTGTGAATTATAACGTCCACCGCAGGCAATGACTGATCCAGCACAACGTCTTCCTTTACAAACGACTGCGCACGCATTATCCCGACAGAACGCATACTGTCTATTCTGCATTTTCTGCATACAACGCCTTTATCATCAAACGATTCCGCAACATCTGTTCCCACGGTCTGCTTTGATACGGCGCTCACGGTTATGTACGCTTTTACAACCGCTTTTCTGTCGGAAATAAGAACTGTTTCAACATTGTCCGTATGTATGCCTATAATATATGATCTGTTTTCCGCAATAAGCCCGTCGTCTTCATCGTCAAATGCAATAGCTTCTTTGAACGTCTTTGAAAATTCGCAGGCGGTTGTGTAGAGATGCTCCTCTTCCTCACTTACAGACAGCGCGTTATACATAAGCATACAATCAGCCGAAATAGTAAAGTTCACCGTATCTCCTACAAGACTCGTTGCCGAAATAACAGGCTCTACGCTTGTATGAACTATTGAATTTATGCGCGGTTTGTTGTCAGGCATAATGTAATTCATTTCCAGCATAAGCTGTTTACTCTGCCTTGATGAAATTTTTTCGTTTCCTATATGGATTTTGTTTATTTCTGCCATACCGGTTCTTCCTTTGAAGCCTGTTTGTTGACTTCAAAAAATCCTTTCCCCCCGAATAATTTCCGTTAATCAATAGAGGTCGGGGTCCTTTATTATAATCTGTCGGTCTTTCACCGAATGATATATATATCTTTACAACAAAAGTTATGCGGCAAAGCCTGCAAATATAACCTCGCGGCAGTTTTAAGATGACACGCCAAGCGAAAAGTTCACACAAAAAATTAAAATTATGGTATAATAAATACATCTTTGTTTTTGCTGTAAGGCAAAAACACAACGGTTAAATGCGAAGCATTTAATTGTGGTATAATAGAGAAAAATAAAAAAATGACAGATTGGAGGCAGGCACATGAGCATCCTGAATCAAAATCTGCTCACGCTGGATTCCTGGCAGGACAAGGTGACATACGGCAAGCGGACCGTTCCTATCGGCACGATTGGCTGTGCCGCACTCAATATCACCGATGAGCAGATTACAGAATTATCAACCCTCTGCCAGCCGTTGAGCGATATTGTTCTTATGCTCGGTGCAGGTAACATAGATGTGTCCGTATTTCCAATGGCAGAAGAAAGTCTGCTGAAGATTATACAATTCTTGCAGAAAGCAAAGCCGTTCTATTTTTGGACTTGGCAACGGACGAAAATGAACTGCACCGGATTTTCGATGAAGAACATACAGAAAACATCGTTGCGTACATCAAAGCATTACAGGAAATCGGCGCAGCAGTTTCTTTTGATGATAAATACAGTCACGCCGTCGGTGTCTTGAAGCTGATACAGGGAATGTCACAACTTGGAAACACACTGATGATATTCAAGGGAGGCATGATTGACTTTGCCCACAAGCTCCATGATAGCCAACGCCCACCGGACGGATATGCTGCCGCATTTGCTGAGCATTTTCAAAATCCGATGTGCTGTCACCCGATAATTCATTATGGATGTCGCTGACCAATACCACCATACAGTATGTATCCGCTGTCATGCCTGAGAAAGGGATTCCGTAGCTTGTGAAGCGTATGCACTATACGTTTCCTTTGTAGGGATGTTCCGTTCGGATTTATTTGAGGGATTATGCGTCGGTCATGCACCGAGGAAATGTCCCATCTGCGGAAAGTGGTTTCTGACAACCGATGTAAGAAAGACCAAATACTGCGGGGGGGCTTGCGCCGGGGATAAGCTTGGGCGTACCTGCCGTCAGGTCGGCAACCTTAAAGGCAGAGAGCAGAGAGAGCTTGCGGACGATCATCCGATTAAAGCAATCTACACACGCCGCATGAACACAATTACACAGTATCTCCACCGTGGTACTTTGGACGAGCAGACTGCCGCCGTGATGAAGCTGATGGCGAAAGATAAATTGGAGCGTGCGATTGAGGACGTTGCCTATGCCAACGGCAGTTATGAAAAGAAAATGGAACAGACGGCTTTATTGGAAGAGGCAGGGGCAAGAACTCCAATAGAAAGGAAAATAGCATGAGCATAGGTATTCAAATATGCGGACTAAATGGATGTGGCAAGAGTACGATAGGTAAAGCGTTAGCTCAAAAAATTGGTTTTCATTTTATTGACAATGAGGATTTGTTTTTTTCGAGAACCAACGTAAATGAACCATACACAAATGCCAGAACACGTGAAGCGGTTGAAAGGCTTCTTATGGACGAAGTTCGGGAGTACGCTGATTTCGTCTTTTCTGCGGTAAGGGGAAATTATGGAGACGAAATAATTCCTTTGTATAGCTATGTTGTATTGGTTGAAGTTCCAAAGGAAATCCGATTGCAGCGAGTGCGAAACCGTTCTTTTCAGAAATTCGGTGAAAGAATGTTGCCGGGTGGTGATTTGTTCGAGTCGGAAGAGTCCTTTTTTCAACTTGTAGCATCCAGAGCTGAGGATTACAGTGAAAGTTGGGTGCAATCACTGAACTGTCCAATTATTAGGATTGATGGAACAAAACCGATTGATGAAAATGTTGAACTAATTATCAGAACAATAGGCATATAAAACAAAACGATTCGCGTTGAAGGGCGGTGCGCCTAATGTCCGAAGAACACTTCCGGAATACAGATGAATCTATCAGTACAGCAAAATTCGCTGTGCATGAGGTGGATATGACCATGCGACAGGCAGGGCGCATTTCCGTCTTGATCCTGCGCCGCCAACGGTGGAGGACATCAACGATTATATTGTTTCTACTGTCCGTGAAAATAATCTGAATTACTTTACATACTTTCTCCATCATTACGAGCCAAGGCTGAGCAAGCGAGTGTAACGATTTCTGCTGACCGAGGTCATTGACCGATATGACCCTCTGCGTTTTCTGGATTACAAGCTCAATTGTGTGCTTGCTATGTTGGAGTGCTTGCAGAATTACGCTTCCGACAAGGGCGCAGACTTTCTGACCTATGCCCACTACTTCATCGGCAACGCACTTCTGGATTGCCGCCGACAAGAAGAAGCAGGCTCATGCTGAATCTTTTCGTTTTGTGTTCCTTTCAGCCCACAAAATCTGCCTGTTCTGCTGCCGCCGAAATGTGGCTGTCCGGCGTGGTGACAGCCTCTTTCCAGCGTCAGCGGTCGCCAAAGGTATAGCACACTACACTCATCGGTGAATTTCAGTTCAACACAACAGTTATCCATATTGTAGGCACAAGACATTAAGGTTTTCATGGTATATTCTCCATTGCTTGTGATATAAATAGCAAATACCGTCTGACTTCCTGTTAGAAATCAGACGGTATTCGTCCGTATGCACCTCCGGAAACTGTCAACTAACAGTTGACAAGTAAATTAGTTTCTTATCACTGTTAAACCTTAATATCCGGGGATTTTTTATATTGCAATCCGGATTATTGTAATTTTTGTTGATTTTGGATTGACAATAAATTTTCGATATGATATAATAAGCCTAAGTTCGGCAATTTATAATTTGCATGAAAAAATTTTTTTGAAGCAATCGTATTTACGGTTACTTCGGCGAAATGAGGTATACAGCGATGAAGAAAAACGTAGCTATTATAGGCTATGGCGGTCAGGGCGGCTGGCACGCAAATCATGCTCTTAAAAGCGATGTTGTTGCTTTGAGCGGCATTTATGATATTAAAAAAGAAAGAATGGATCTGGCTGAGTCAAAAGGTATATTTACATATCCTTCTTTTGAAGCGGTACTTGAAGATCCCAAAGTGGATATTGTTGTTTGTGCAACGCCTAACGATGTGCATAAGGATATTGTTATAAGAGCGTTACTTGCCGGCAAAAATGTTGTATGCGAAAAACCCGTTGCATTGTCGGTAGCTGATTTTGATGATATGTGCGCGGCTGCAAAAAAAGCAGGCAAGCTGTTCACTGTTCACCAGAACAGACGTTGGGATGTAGATTATCTGGCAATTAAGTCACTTATAAACAGCGGAGAAATAGGGGAGACGATAAATATAGAATCACGTGTTCACGGCTCAAGAGGTATTCCTTCCGACTGGAGATGCCACAAGCCTTACGGAGGCGGTATGATTCTGGATTGGGGCGTACATCTTATTGACCAGATGTTGCTGCTTATTCCCGAAAAGATTTCAAAGATATACTGCGAAACAACCAACATTACAACAGACGAAGTTGATGACGGCTTCAATCTTCACTTGACGTTTGAATCCGGCAAGCGTGCGACTGTTGAAGTAGGAACTTACAACTTTATTTATATGCCGCGTTTTTATATGCAATGCCGCAGCGGTTCGGCTTTGATAGAGGATTGGCAGAAAAATTGCAAAGTGGCAAAGCTGAAGGCTTGGAACGAAAAGGAAGTTATTCCCGTTCAGACTGCTGCCGGAATTACCAAAACAATGGCTCCGCGTGACGAAATAACACTCGATACGTACGAAATCGAAAGACCCGTTTCGGATGTTCACGATTTTTACCGTAACCTTGTAAAGGCTGTTGACGGCACGGAAGAACAGATTGTTAAACTTGATCAGGTAAGACGTGTACTTCAGGTTATGGAAGCTTGCTTCAAGTCTGCGGAAACAAACAGTGCAATAGTTTTTGATGAAATGATTTGATGCATAAAAAGATATATAAAAAAACGGATTTGCAAAAATCCGTTTTTTTATTTGCTTTATTTTCAGTAATTATAAACGTTCAAACCAGATGTTACGGTAACGAACTCTGTCGCCGCCGTGATCCTGAAGCATAAGAGGACCTTCCGCAACACGGTAGTCCGTCATGCCGCCCGGAGTATGGCTATGCAGAATAACGTTGTTCTGAACAACAATGCCGTTAAGAAGAAGCGTAAGACGACCGTCTTCAATTACATCTCCGTTTTCATTAAAACGGGGCGCATAGAAGTATATATCATACGTCTGCCACTCTTCCGGCTTAAGATTTGCGTTTGTAAGCGGAGCATACAGACTGTATATACCGCCGCAATCGGAACAGGTCGGATTTTCTACACCGTATGAGTCGAGAACCTGTATTTCATAACAGCCGTGTACATATACACCGCTGTTCGCTCTTGCCTGACCTTGAGCCTCCGGCATATACGGAAGCCAGAATTCAACGTGAATGTGTGCGTCGCCGTATGTATCTTTGCTTACGATGTTTCCGTCATTTACGGTCATGGCACCGTCGTCGCCTATGATCCAGTTGGCAGCAGGTCTTTCGGCAGGCGGTTTATCTGCGTGTGCCTGCGTCCATCTGCTGAGATCTTTGCCGTCAAATAATATAACTTTTTCGTATCCCATAATATTATTCTCCTGTTAATTTTATACCAAATCAAAATATGTTTTATTTCTAATCCGATTTGATATACGCCGCTGATTTTTTATGATTTTCCGCAAAAAACGGAAATTAATTCATTATTGCAATCAACAGTGCCCGTTTCTGAAATTACAAACGTTCAAACCAAACATTGCGGTAACGAACTTTATCACCGCTGTGATCCTGAAGCATAAGAGGACCTTCCGCAACACGGTAGTCCGTCATGCCGCCC
>CAJLXE010000081.1 GCA_905210525.1 uncultured Clostridia bacterium
TTCCGAAAAAACGGCAGGACAAAAAATAAAAGAGGTATTTTTGTCGGGATTTCCTGCTATAATATAATGAAGAAAAACGAAAACCTAAGTTTGCTTGAGGAGAGTAAGGAACATGAAAATATATGAAGTTCGGGCAAGAACATCACGGCTGTCGGAGGAACTTTTGAATATTTGGGAATGTTCCGTACGCGCAACGCATATGTTTCTTTCCGATGCCGAAGTAAACAGAATTAAGGAATATGTTCCGCAGGCACTTGGCAAAGTTGAGCACCTGATAATTGCCGAACGCGAAAACGGCACGCCCGTTGCTTTTATGGGAACCGAGAACAGCCGTCTCGAAATGCTTTTTTTATCTCCTTTGGAAAGAGGCAAGGGATTGGGAAAACAGCTTTTGCGGTACGGCATGGCGAATTACGGAATACGGGAAGTTACGGTCAACGAACAGAATCCGCAGGCAGTCGGATTTTATGAACACATGGGTTTCAGGACATATAAAAGAACGGATTGCGATGAGGAAGGTAATCCGTATCCGCTTTTGTATATGAAATCGGCGGAATAAATTCCGATAGGGAAGACTGCTGTTAAAGAATAAAAAATATTTGATTTGATGAAACGGAGCGAAAAATGCAAAGTACGTGGTATATTTTTGTACTGCTGATGTTTATATTCCTTGTATTTTTACCGAGGGAAAGACGAAGAAAATATGTTGCAAAAAGGCATATTATAAAAAACAGAACTATTGACAATAAAGGAAATGAGAGAGAGATTATGAAAGAACTTGCACAACGTTTTATAGGAAAAGATGTATATGTTAAATTGTTGGAAGGCAATGCGGACGGAGTTCTGAAAGAAGTGACAGACAACGGCATTGTGCTTGAAAATAAAAACGGATTGCAGATCGTGAATCCGGATTACATAATAAAAATTCGGGAATATCCGCACAAAAACGGAAAAAGATCCGTAATATGGGGCGAATGAAAGCCGTATAATGCGCAAGAAAAAACGATTACGCCCGAATGAGAAAGATTATGGAATACGCGCTTGAAGTAATGAAAACAGGTGAAATCCGCACAACAGGAAAATATTGCGGGTACAGGAATGTAAATTATAAATCCTTATTTGAGGAGAAATCCGAATGAACGACAAATGGCTTGATTTTGCAATCCGTATTCAGAGCATTGCGCAGGCAGGGCTTCAATACGGGAAGGATAAATACGACAGAGAGCGTTATGAAGAATTAAGGAACATTGCCGCAGAAATGATGTCCCTCAAAACCGACATTCCGGTTGACAAAATTTACGGATTATTCTGCAACGAAACAGGTTATCAGACGCCTAAGATAGATACAAGAGCGGCGGTATTTATTGACGGCAAAATTCTCCTTGTTCATGAGAATAACGGCACATGGTCATTGCCGGGCGGATGGTGCGATGCGGATCAATCTGTTGCGTCAAATACCGAGAAAGAAGTCAGGGAGGAAACGGGTTTTACCGTTGAGGCCGAAAGACTTATTGCCGTTCATGACTGGCGAAAACACAACGTAACAAATTATGCATACGGCGTTGTGAAGTTTTTTGTTTTGTGTGAATATAAAAGCGGAAAATTCAGGGAAAACATCGAAACAACAGAGATAGGATTATTCGGTAAAGAGGAAATACCCCAAAATCTTGCAACGGAAAAATGCACCCGCAATCAGATACTGATGTGCTTTGAGTCGTATGAGAATTCCGATTCAAAAACGCTGTTCGATTGACGAGAGGCAAAACAGATACGCATTTTACGGTAAAGTACGGCGTAATTGCCGTCGCTTGAGAGGGACTGATACTTACTGATTACGGCATTGTTTTTTGATATAATTCAGAATTAAACTAACAAGACCACGGAACATATGCCGCAAGACATTCTCGGAAGAAGCTTTTTGTTGTAAGTATTCATATGCTTTGGGGCATAATATATGATATCATCGGTATGCGAACAGCATAAAACAGTAACGGTTTCGGATTAAATATTTTTGAAAAGCCATATTATTTTATGCCGACCGATAAATGTAAATTTGATTTTATTACAGCATTAAAATTTTTTTGCAAACACGCGGATTCAGACTTATTTTTTACAAAAACTTTTAATGTTGTATATTGACTTTTTTATGTCAATATAATATAATATATGTGATATATCAGAAGATATATATGAAACAAAAATATTTTTTGGAGGAGTTTATGAAAAGGAAAGTATTATCAATTTTGTTGGTAATTGCGGTTGTAGCAGCTTTCTTTGCAGGATGCACGAAATCAACTCCGGCACCGTCGGTTGATCCGACGCCTACGCCGTCAGATGGAGTGGATAAATCAAGACCTACCTATGAAGGCGGAGTTATTGAATTTAACCTGTTCAATGAGGGAGACTACATGACGCGTTGGACCGATGCGTCAAAAGAGTGGATGCTCAACAATTACAAGCTTAAGATAAAGAGTCCTATACCGGGTATTGACGGAGATATGAATTCGGAGTCCGGCAGAAAGACTTACAACACAGCGGTTGCCAACTTGTTTATTGCAGAAGATACTCGGCCTGACTATATGCCTGCACTGAGAAGCTCATCGGTAGGTACGGACGCTTGCTTTAAGGAACTGGGCCGGGATCATCTTGTTGACCTCAATCCTTTCATCGGAGAAGGCGCAATACTCGAAAATTATGTAAAATGGGTATGGGGCGGCGAAAGCAAGCTCGGTCTCTGGACGGACGCAACCGAATACTGGAATATGGCTAAAGCAGCACTTGAGATTGACGGTGCTCTTTATGCACTTCCGAGAAGAGAATGTATGCCTGTACAGAATTATCTCGGATATGCAACGGTATTGCTTGAACAGATCAATGTAAGCGAAGACGAACTGCCTACAACATGGCTTGGCTTTGTTGAATTGCTGCAGAAGTTCAAGAGCTATAAGAATAATTCCGTTCCGTTTGTAATGTATGAAGGTAAGCTTTCCAATTTGCTTTCTTTTGTAGCTTCTACTTACGGACTTGACTTCAATGAGGACTTCAGCTGGACGCAGAAGAACGGCGAACCTCTTTGGACATATTACTGGGATGAATACCTCCAGATACTCAAGAACGTAAAAGATCTTGCGGCACAGGAGCTCGTAAAGACAGATGCTACGGTAGGCAAGGGTGTTGTTATAAACCACGATTTTGACTACAAAAAGGCTTCATATAAGTCATACAAATCACAGTCTGTAACTCAGGCTCAGAACGGAAGTTCTATTGCGGCTTATACAACGTCAACAAACATGGCTATCTGGTCTTCCGATATGTCGGATCACTCCGGAAAAACAGAGTGGAGAATAAGCGATAGGATGGTTGCTCAGGACGGCAAGAAAGCTTCATTGTACGGAATTTCACAGTTTGATGCACAGAGCGGATATGCAAAGGCAGGCGGATATATTGCCATAGGAAGAAGACTCGGAGATGAGTTCTACCTGAGAATTATGGATATGCTTTCATACTCCATGAGCGATGAAGGTGCAGTTTGCTATTTCTTTGGCAAAGAGGGTACGCCTTTTGTTGACAGCATCTGGGATGAAAAGGCAGGCAACAGAGTGTATGACGAGAACGGAAAAATAAGAACATGGTGCGATGACCGTCTCGGCTGGGCAGAAAACAAGAGCTTCTGGGTAAATAAGGATAATCATGCCGATGCGCTTAAGGATTATCCGGAAGATGCGGGTATTCTTGAAAACATGGCAGATAAGTACGGCATTACTGATACGGGCTTCTGGCCGAACGCAAATAACTACAAGTTCGGAACTATGTTCCAGGCAGACGTAACTGCATGGCCGATGAAACTGACGGCTTATTGGCATCAGGAATCAATGAGCAGAGATGTAACGAACATTGATAATCAGCTTGAGCAGGTAAAGAACAACGGTTCTCAGATAGATCAGGGCTTGTACAGAACGCCTTCCGAATACCTCAGCGGCAGTGATGCAGCGTCATACGAGCAGAAGATATCGAACCTTAAATCAATTGCAAAAGATTTTACGGTAGGATTCCTTAAGGGTGAAAAGACAGAAGCTCACTGGGATTCTTACATTAAATCTCTTACAGAGGCAGGATATCAGGATGTGTATAACTTCTATAAGACTACGGCATATGGCTTTACATCAACGTATAATCCGGCAGTAGAATCTCAGACAACGATAAATAGCCGTAGAGGTTTAAATTAATATCGATTGTTAAAAAGACTGTTTCCGATGATAATATCATCGGCGACAGTCTTTTTTTGTTTTGGGACGCGCTGATGTGTGTGGCGGCGTGAACGAACCGTTTGTGAAAGGGGAGCGGTTTTGTTGCTTTTTTTTTATATGTATGCTATAATTAGACGGTGAATTGCAATTTGCAATTCGATTTATGACGATAAACGGTGATTGCGATGAATAACGAATGCAATGTTATAGTTATAGGCGTGGGGGCCTCCGGCATGATGGCGGCATTGTCGGCTGAAAAATCTGGAGCAAACGTAGTTATAATAGAAAGAAATGCGTCGGCAGGGAAAAAGCTTGCAGCAACGGGAAACGGCAGGTGTAATTTTACAAATTCCGATGCAGATAACATGGCAAATTATTATTCTGGGAATAAACAAGCAGCCGGACGTGTGCTCTCGAGACTCCCTGTTGCAAATATACTTGATATGTTTGACGCTATGGGGATTACGCCCAACATGGAAGACGCGGGGAAATATTTTCCGCTTTCGGGACAGGCTTCTTCTGTTGTCGAAATTCTTGAACGTAATCTTGTGGACGCCGGAGTTGACATAATATACGGCACAAAGGTCAACGCTATTGATACGACGGGTAAAAAACTTCGCGTAATTGCCGAAAACGGTGTGTTTGAAGCGGACCGCGTTATAATTGCCGCGGGCGGAATGGCGTCTCCGGATTTGGGCTCAGACGGCAGCGCATATGAGCTTGCAAAAAGCATAGGTCATACGGTAACCGGGCTTATGCCTGTTATTGTGCAACTCAAAACAAAAGACGGTTTTTACAAGAGGCTCAACGGATTGAGGATTAATGCTGAAGTCAGCCTTATTGTGGAAGACCGTGTTGTTCGGAAAGAGCGGGGAGACGTTATGTTTTATGATTACGGACTTTCCGGCTCTACTGTATTCAGATTGAGCTGTCAGGCAGCCTATGCGCTTGCGGCAGGTAAAAAGGTATGGATTTCGTTAAATCTGGCGCCCGTGTACACTCAAAAGGCACTGAATGAATATATTACGTCAAGATGTGCAGGTTTCGGCCGTACTGCCGAGGAAATGCTTGCAGGGTTTATTCACAAAAAGCTGATTCCTCTTGTTGTTGATGCGAGCGGAACGGATAAGCAGAAAAATACCGATAAATTCTGTAAACGTGAGATCGACGCGCTTTGCCGTGCGGTTTCGGATATGCGTTTTGTTGTTACAGGTACAAAAGGTTGGGAAAACGCGCAGGCAACGGCAGGAGGTATTCCTCTGGATGAGGTTGACATTGATACGCTGAGATCAAAGTTTGATTCGCGTATAGGCTTTTGCGGAGAAATACTTGATGTGGCAGGGGAGTGCGGAGGTTTCAACCTGACATGGGCATGGGCAAGCGGATTTGTGTGCGGTTCGTGCATAACAAAATGAATATTTCGGATTTACGTATAGAATATTAAAAAAGTGACAATATTGCAGAGGACATTTATAAATGACAAAATTTATTGACAAACTGGGGAATGATGTTTCGTATCTTAAGAGTAAAAAGCTTTTTATGCTTGATATGGACGGAACGCTTTATGAAGAGAACAGACTGTTTGAAGGAACTCTTGATTTTTTAAGACAGGTAAGACAAAACGGCGGAAGGTATGTTTTTATTACTAATAATTCTTCCAAATCTGTGGAAGATTACGTAAAAAAACTGTCGGATATGGGAATAGACGCGGAATATGACGATTTTTTTACATCGGCACAGGCGACTGCGGAATATATAAAAAACAATCATGCGGGCAAGAGAGTATTTTGTATGGGTACGCGTTCTTTGGTAAGTGAATTGAAAAAAGACGGAATAGATGTTACAGAGGAAGTTGATTCTGAGGCGAGCGTTGTGCTTGTGGGATACGATACTGAACTTACGTATGAAAAACTTCGTAGGACATCCGAAATGCTTACGAAGTATGACGTTTGCTATATCGCAACGAATCCGGACAGAGCTTGTCCCGTAAGCTTCGGATTTGTACCGGATTGTGCTGCAATATGTGAAATGCTGTTCATGGCAACGGGCAAAAGACCGTTATACATAGGCAAACCCGCACCGGATATGGCTGATTTTGTTATGGAAAAATATTCATGCTCAAAGCAGGATTCGGTAATTGTGGGAGATAGATTATATACCGATATAGCAACGGGCGTTAATGCCGGAATAACATCCGTGTGCGTTCTTTCGGGCGAAGCAACAATGGAAGATATCACAAACGGAGACGTTAAACCGTCCGTTGTGCTCGACAGTGTAAAGGATATATATAATATTTTGCAAGGGGAGCTTTTGTAATGGGAACTTTAGAAAGATAGCTCTTAAACATAGGGGAGTTATAAGGTTTTTTTCTTGGACGCTTTTGTAATAGGAACTTTATAAAAGTTCCTATTGTGTGCCCCAAACCCGAAAACTGAAACGCATTCGCGGTTACCAATCAGGCGCGCCGATGGTCGTCGCGTCAGATTGGTATTAATTTTGTGGTTCTATATAAGGAATTTGACAAGGCGGAACTTTAGAAAGATAGCTCTTAAACATAGGGGAGTTATAAGGTTTTTTTCTTG
>CAJLXE010000082.1 GCA_905210525.1 uncultured Clostridia bacterium
AAGGGGGATTTTTATGTATAAGCTGCTGATAATAGAGGATGACAGCGGAATTGCGGAAGCAGTAAAAATGCAGGCGGAAAAATGGGATTTTGAAGTTGAATGTGTAAGCGATTTTCTTAATATTATGAATCATTTTGAAAAATTTCAGCCTCATCTGGTTCTGATAGATATAGGATTACCTTTTTTTAACGGTTTTTATTGGTGTTCGCAAATCAGAAGTGTTTCCAAAGCGCCGATAATATTTATATCATCCGCATCGGACAACATGAATATTGTCATGGCAATGAATATGGGCGCGGATGATTTTATTGCAAAGCCGTTCGACGGCAATGTGCTTATGGCAAAAATACAGGCTTTGCTCAGACGTGCTTATGATTTTGCACCGACAGTGACCGTTCTTGAGCACAGGGGTGCAAAGCTTAATACGAGCGACGGCGTTTTGACATATAATGACGAAAAAATACCTCTTACCAAGAATGAATACAGAATATTGCTCACGTTAATGAGCAACAAAGGAAAGGTAATAAGCCGTGAAGCGCTTATAAAAGCGTTGTGGGAAACAGACTGCTTTATAGAAGAAAACACACTTACAGTTAATGTCGGAAGACTCCGCAAAAAACTTGAAAATGCAGGCTTGGATGAATTTATTGAGACTAAATTCGGACTTGGATATCTGATAAAATAACTTGCTTTGACGGGGAATTTAAATACGCATGAGGAATAAAATATATGAAATTTTTGAAACAGTATATTAAACAGCACAGACTTTGCATTATTGCATTTGTTTTATTCTGCGGAATATTTACCGCGGCATTTGAACTGTACAGACTTCCGCTGGGAGCAGCGCTTTATCCATCGGCAATATGTTTGATTCTGAGTGTTGCTTTTGCCGCGAATGATCTGCATAAAGCGTACATAAAACACAAACGTTTTAACAGCATACAGATTATATCAAGCGAGATGTCTGACTTGCTTCCGAAAGCTCTGAATCAGGATGACATTGATTACAGGGAAATAATAGAACGTCTTATAAATGAACAGAAAGAGACCGTCAGCCGCATAAGTGCGTCATATTCGGATATGGTGGATTATTATACGGTGTGGGCGCATCAGATAAAGACTCCGATAGCTTCAATGAAGCTTCGCTTGCAAAATGAAGATTCCGATATGGGCAGGAAGCTCAATTCAGATTTGTTTCGCATAGAACAGTATGTGGATATGGTGCTTATGTTTTTGAGGCTGGATTCCGATTCGACCGATTATGTTATACGCGAATATGATTTGGACGGCATTGTAAAGCAGGCGGTAAAAAAGTTTGCGGACGATTTTATATACAGAAAACTGCGCCTTGAATATACGCCTTTGAATGTGTCGGTTGTAACGGATGAAAAATGGCTTTCGTTTGTTATAGAACAGGTTATATCCAATGCACTTAAATATACACCGTCGGGGAGCATATCAATATGGTGCGAAAAACCTCAGACATTATGCATAGGCGATACCGGCATAGGCATTGCGCCTGAGGACGTTCCGCGTATATTTGAAAAAGGATATACGGGCTACAATGGGAGAAGCGATAAAAAGGCAAGCGGAATAGGCTTATATCTCTGCAAAAGAATATGCAATGCGCTCGGACATGATATTCATGCAAGCTCATCTCTCGGAAAAGGCACTGTTATATACATAGAACTCGACCGTATTGACATCGAATATGAATAATTTCTTACAAAATTGTCACAAATCGGGCTTGTTTTGTAAGCAAAATCGATAGAGTTATATTTTATATTCCTGTATAATAACAGTACAAAAATGAATTGTCACGAGGAGGATTTTGTAATGGGTATTCTGGAAGTTAACGGGTTGAAGAAAGTATATACGACCCGCTTCGGAGGAAATAAAGTAGAAGCTCTGAAAAATGTAAATTTCAGCGTTGAGAAAGGAGAGTATGTTGCTATAATGGGCGAATCGGGTTCGGGCAAAACGACTCTTCTGAACATTCTTGCGGCGCTTGATAAGCCGACGGCGGGTTATATAACGCTTGACGGGCATGATGTTTCAAGAATAAAGGATTCCGCTATTGCCGAATTTCGCAGAGATAATCTTGGGTTTGTGTTTCAGGAATTTAATCTTCTTGATACATTTTCGCTTGAAGACAACATATATTTGCCGCTTGTTCTGGCAGGGAAAACGTATGCGGAAATGAGCGCGCGTCTTAAACCTATTGCCGTAAAGCTCGGAATTCTGGATTTACTTAAAAAGTATCCTTATGAGGTTTCGGGTGGTCAAAAACAGCGTGCGGCGGTTGCGAGAGCGCTTATTACAAATCCGAAAATAATTCTTGCAGATGAACCGACCGGTGCGCTTGATTCAAAGGCGACAGATGAGCTGCTCAGATTGTTCGGCGATATAAACAAAAACGGTCAGACTATACTGATGGTAACTCATTCTGTTAAGGCGGCAAGCCATACAGGTAGAGTTTTGTTTATAAAAGACGGAGAAATATTTCATCAGATATACAGGGGAGACAGCACAAACGAACAACTGTATCAGAAAATATCAGATACTCTTACCATGCTTGCGACGGGCGGTGAGCAACAATGAAGTCAGGCTTTTATGCTAAACCGGCAGTTATGGGTATACGCAAAAACAAACGTCTTTATGTGCCTTACATTCTTACGTGCATAGGAATGATAATGATGCAGTATATAATAACGTATCTGTCGTTGACGCCCGCTGTGAGAGATATGCCTAAGGGCGCTATCGTACAGACGGTGCTGGGCATGGGAATATGGGTTATACTTATTTTTGCGGCGATATTTTTACTTTATACAAATTCGTTTCTTATGCGCAGACGCAAAAAAGAATTCGGACTTTATAATATTCTCGGAATGGGAAAGTTCAATATAGGGCGTATTTTGATATGGGAAAGCATAATTGTAGCACTTATATCGCTTGCAGTGGGACTCGGTGCCGGGATTTTACTTTCTAAGTTTGCGGAGCTCGGACTTGTTAAGGTTATAGACGGAGACGTAAATTTTACATTTTCGATTTGCCCTGAGGCGATAACATTTACGACAGTGGCATTTTGCGTCGTGTTTATACTGATACTTATAATCAATCTTTTACATATAAGCTGCTCCAATCCTATGTCGCTTTTCAAAAGTGAAAATGTCGGTGAAAAACCACCTAAAGCGAATTGGCTTTTCGGAATAGCCGGCGTTTTTGTGCTTGCAGCGGCGTACTATATTGCTGTATCGATAAAACAACCTATGGCGGCTTTGTCGTGGTTTTTTATAGCCGTAATAATGGTAATAATAGCTACGTATATGCTGTTTATATCGGGCTCGGTATTGCTTTGCCGTATTCTGCAGAAGAAAAAGAATTATTACTATAAAAAAAGTCATTTTGTTTCAGTTTCGTCTATGATGTACAGGATGAAGCGTAACGGTGCAGGGCTTGCTTCCATATGTATTTTGGGTACTATGGTGTTGGTTATGATTGCGTCAACGGCGTGCCTTTATTTCGGCAAGGAGGATTCGCTTGAAAAGAGATACCCTCATGATATAACAGTAAAAGTCAACAGCTCCGATATTATCGATGATAAATTTGCGGAAACATTTTATAATGCGGTTAACGGTAAGTTAAGAGGAAACAGTCCGAAGAACATAATACAATATCGATATGTAGAGCTTACAGGACTGTTTCGAGACGGAATTCTTGAAACGGATGCGGAAAATTACCCGAGGTACAATTCGTATACAGGTATTTTCGATGATTTGTGTTATCTTTATTTTGTGCCTCTTTCGGAATACAACAGAATTACAGGCAAAAATAAGCAAATAGCAGACGGCAGCGCGATGCTTTACTTTGAACGTGAATCTCATCCGATAGATACTGTTACGATTAAAAACGGCGTTTCGTATAAGGTTTCGGAAGTGCTTACGGAATTTCCTGTTATAAGTGAAAGTGCGTCCTATATTGTCCCGTGTATATATGCGGTTATTCCGGATTTTGATGAAGCTGCGAACGCAATGAAGGAACTTTTGGGTTCAAACATCAAGAGTGCCTTCCGGATGTGTTGTTATTATGCGTTTGATATAGGTACGGATGATGATACGACTATTGCAATATTTGATGATATGCTTATATGTATGAACGACCTCAGCAGAGCTTATCTTGAAGAAAACGAAACCTCATTCGGATACAGTGCAGAGTGTCTTGCGACGAATAAAGCTCATTTTTACGGTACGTTCGGCGGATTATTCTTTTTGGGAATATTGTTGAGTATTGTATTTATATTTGCTGCTGTTCTGATAATATACTATAAGCAGATATCGGAAGGGTATGAGGATCAGTCAAGGTTTGATATAATGCAGAAAGTAGGCATGACAAAGCAGGAGATACGTAAAAACATAAATTCGCAGATGCTTACTGTATTTTTACTGCCTCTTATAGTGGCAGGTATGCACCTTGCTTTTGCATTCCCGATAATATGCAAATTGCTTATGCTTTTCAATGTAATAAACGTAAATCTTCTTATAGTAACAGCTCTCATAAGTTTTCTGGCGTTTGCTTTGTTCTATACGTTGGTTTACAGGATTACGTCGAATGCGTATTACAATATAGTAAGCGGTGTTAAAGAAGAATGATATATCAAGGTTGTAAGCTGTTGCGGTAAAAGGGGATATTAGCCGTAACCGAGCAAAACAATTCGGAATTTACGGTTAAGGGGACGCTTTATTGAAAACGTCCCCTTAAGTTTATTGTTTTATAGTGTTATCGTATATTGCTTTGAATCAGTGTTTTGTTGCGACGATCTGCCAGTTCCCGCCGTCGGTTACGAAATTGTATCTGGATTTGTCTCTGCTTGCAAATTCAATTCCGTCCACTTTACCTACCTCAACTCCGTTTTCTATCACTTTTATACCGTTGATCGTTATATCTGCCGTATCGGCAAATTTACAGCACGGAATTGAAAGCGTTGCCTTCCCGCCTTCGGGCGCGGTAACATCCATGCGGAAGAATTTCTCGCAATCTTTTTCGAGAGAAACCGTGATGTTGCCTATTACGGCAGGAACACGTGCTTCTATCTTATTGAGAGAACCCATGCGCGGTTCTATGAGGTATGTTTTGTAGCCCGGAGTGAGCGGACGGATACCTGCCATGTATTTCGACATGGTAATGAGCGGACCGCCGGACCATGCATGATTTTTGGTTCCCTTTGTTTTATCCCAGAATTCCCAAAGCGTTGAATATGCAAGCTCGCTGTCTGTCATGTCGTGATAGCGCATTTTAATTCTTGCCTGAATATCTTTCATATTGCTGTACTCGCAAAGAGCGTCAAGAACGTATTTTTCCATATACGGGCTTGAGTTCATAGTGGTATTGAGCACGTTGAGCGTGGTTTTTATGTTTTCTTCCGGAACTATTCCGGCAAGAAGCGCTATTGCGTTACATCTGTCATCCGGATCATCCTGCTCAGCGCTCTTGTAGCCTCGCTCTGTCCAGAATTTTCGATAGTTCTTTTTAATGCTTGCATAACGTTTGTCGATTTCTTCAAAATCTTTTTCTGCGCCAAGAATTTCAGCCATTTTTCTGAGCGCGACAAGAGCTCTGCAATACCATGCGTTTTCGAGAGGAACCATATCCGGGAATCTGCCCCAATCCGGCCAATCCCATGTGCCTGTGTATCTGTTTACAAAACCGTTGTCCGCCATGTACCAAAGCCAGCTGTAAAGAACATACTTTGACGCATAAGGATAAATTGCTTTCAACGCTTCCATATTGCCTGTGTAAAGATAATATTCCCACATACCGCATACTCCGGCAAGCTCCTGCATGGGAAGCTCGGTATTGTCGTTGTATGAAGGGCATACGGTTCTGAGTCTTGTTGTATTGAGTGTATCTGCATATCCCATTTTTGTGTGGAGACCTTTTTCATAAAGCATATATGCCTTATCGTCGAGGCAGTACATGAATTCAAGCATTTCATTTGTAACGTCTCCCCACCACTGCGCACGCTCTCTGTCCGGGCAATCCATGAAGTTATCACGCATTGTAACGTAAAGAGTACGTTCGGATTGAGTCCAGAGCTTGTTGAAAAATTCATCGTCGCATCTGAAATAGCCGACAAACTCCGAATTGTAACCGGACTCTCTGTATTTTAAAGACAAAATTGTGATTCCTGCTGGGATTGTGTAATAAACGTGTTCTCCGGGGAACCAGCTCAAGCCTTCAAATTCCTGCTCTCCTGCGACTGTAACGTATGCATTTTTTGTGGTAAGACCGTTTCCGGCAGGATCGGCATAGTTGTCTGTACGCATATCGATTTTTAAGCCTGCAGTGTCTGTCTTCAGCTTGATGTAAGGCGTAAGCTGTGCGTTGTAGTCCAGATAAAGGTCGAGAACTTCTTCTTTTGTTGTAGTATAACCCTCGTAATCTTTTGAATTATTGTAATCCTTCAAACCGAAATCCTTGAGGAACGGAATCGGTCTTTTGTGAAGATTGCACCACGGCTTGTCGGGAACAACACCGAGTTCTGTGGCGTTTGCCCATGAAGAATCGTCGTAATCAACGGCTTTCCAGTCGCCGATTGAAAGTCTTGCATCGTAATATACGTTATATTCGGAAAGCCTGTAATTGGGCTGCGGTTCTTTGACGCCTTCAACAGAGCCGTCATCCTTTAAGTATGAAGTCTCTCTGTGAACTTTCCAGCTTGAGTCACTTATAACCGATTCGGCGTCTGTTTCTGCCTCAAGTACAAACTCTGTCAGCAGTGTTGCGACGTCGTCAGCCGAATCG
>CAJLXE010000083.1 GCA_905210525.1 uncultured Clostridia bacterium
AGCAGCAGCTCCGGCAGCTGAAGAGAAAACAGAATTCACAGTAGTTCTTGCTGATGCAGGCGCTGAGAAGATCAAAGTTATCAAGGCTGTTCGTGATATCACAGGTCTCGGCCTTAAGGAAGCTAAGGCTCTCGTTGACGGCGCTCCCGGAACATTGAAGGAGAACGTAAACAAGGACGAAGCTGAGCACATCAAGAAGACAATCGAAGAAGTTGGCGCTAAGGTTGAAATAAAGTAATATAAACTAAGGTTGATATTTCTTGCCCGTAGATTCTTTTATAAGGATTTACGGGTCTTTTTTATGCCCGAAAATACATATTGTGACAAAATACGTCATTTTAGGCAAATTGCCTATTGACAAAATCAAAAAAAGGTATATAATATACACCGTGTTTAGATATTACTAAACTTTAAGTTTAGTAATTCAAACCCGACATAAAGGTATTATTAAACTTCAAGTTTAGTAATGCCTAAAACCGAAAGAAGGAAAGCTTATGGAGCTTGGCACAAAAATCAAGGATTTGCGTGTAAAAAACGGTCTTACCCAACAGGAACTCGCAGACAGAACAGAGTTGTCAAAGGGATATATATCTCAGCTGGAAACTGATGTGACATCGCCGTCCATTGCCACGCTTGCAGACATATTGCAGTGCCTCGGTACGAATCTCGGTGAATTTTTCAGTAACCATTCGCCGGAACATATCGTGTTTGACGAAAACGATATGTTTACAAACGAAACGGATGACGTAAGGATAACGTGGCTTGTACCGGATTCGCAGAAGAACGATATGGAACCCATACTTGTAGAGCTTGGCGCGGGCGCAAAAACCGCGCTTGAGAATCCCCACGCAGGCGAAGAATGGGGTTATGTGCTCGAAGGGACAGCAGATCTTCATATAGGAGACAGAACATATACGGTAAAAAAGAATATGTCCTTTTATTTTGCGGCGGAAAAAACGCATTATATAGAAAATTCGCGCAAAAGACCGCTTAAATTTATATGGGTGTCCACGCCGCCCAATTTCTGAAAAATCTTGTTATCGGAAAGGTATTTACTGAAAATGGAAGATCACATCGTAAGACTTGAAAATGTCACAAAAACATATGAGGACGGCTTCACCGTGCTTGACAACATAAATCTGTCCGTAAAGCATAACGAATTTGTAACTCTGCTCGGTCCGAGCGGATGCGGTAAGACCACAACTCTCAGGATAATAGCGGGCTTTGTAAACGCGACATCCGGAGACGTTTATTTTGAAAATAAAAGAATAAACGATATTCCCGCGCACAAGAGAAATCTCAATACGGTTTTCCAAAGCTATGCTTTGTTTACACACATGAACGTGTTTGACAATATTGCGTTCGGACTCAAAATAAAAGGCGTAAAGAAAAGCGAAATAGAAGCAAGAGTAAAAGAAGCGCTCAGAATGGTGAATCTTTCGGGATACGAAAAAAGAGATGTAGGCTCACTTTCGGGCGGCCAGCAGCAGAGAATAGCAATAGCAAGAGCCGTTGTAAACGAACCGGCACTGCTTCTGCTCGATGAACCCTTGGGAGCACTTGATCTGAAGATGCGTCAGAGCATGCAGCTTGAGCTTAAAGCTATGCAGAAGCGTCTGGGTATTTCGTTTATATACGTAACTCACGATCAGGAAGAAGCTCTTACGATGTCCGATAATATAGCGGTTATGAAAGACGGCGTTATACAGCAGTACGGCGCGCCGACCGATATTTACAATGAACCCAAAAATGCGTTTGTGGCGCGGTTCATAGGCGAGAGCAATATAATTGACGGTATAATGCATAACGATTTTGACGTTGAATTTTGCGGTCACAGAGTAAAATGCGTGGACGCGGGATTTGAAAAGGACGAGCCGGTAGATGTTGTTATACGTCCGGAGGACGTTGAAGTCTGCGAACCGAGCGATGAAGTGATATGCGGAACCGTAAGAACGGCAATATTCAAGGGCGTTCATTACGAAATGATAGTGGACGGCAGCGACGGCAATACGTGGCTTGTACACAGCACTGTATTGAGTCCGGAGGGCAGCAATATAGGAATGTATGTTACGCCGTTCAATATTCACATAATGAAGAAGACAGTCTGAAAGGAGCGCGTCGTTTATCATGAAAAAGAAATGGCTTGCTTTTCCGTATATAATATGGATGATTCTTTTTACGATTGTTCCGCTTATTCTTATATGCTATTATGCGTTTACGGACACGGTTGACGGTGTTGTACGCTTTTCGTTTGACAATATAAGCGCTGCATTCAGCAAAAATAATACCGAGCTTATATGGAAGTCGATTAAAATGGCTGCGTTGTCTACCGTTATATGTCTCCTTATAGCATATCCGGTGGCGATGATTCTTGCGAGCAAGGACTTTAAGGACAAAACAATATTGTTGTTTTTATTCGTTATTCCCATGTGGATGAATTTTCTTCTGAGAACGTATGCATGGAGATATATATTGGAAGATATCACATGGCTCAACAATATACTGGGTGTGTTCGGAATAAAACCCGTGACGTTGCTTTTTACGGACTTTGCGGTTATTCTCGGTATGGTATATAATTTTCTGCCATTCATGATATTGCCGATTTATACGGTTTTGAGCAAAATAAATCCGCGCGTCATAGAAGCGGCTCAGGATCTGGGCGCAAACAAAGTGAATGTATTCAGAAAAATAATATTTCCGCTCAGTCTGCCGGGCGTAATGTCGGGGATAGTTATGGTATTTATGCCGGCGGTATCCACATTTGTGGTGTCGAAGCTTTTGGGCGGAGGAAAATATTACCTCATAGGAAATATTATAGAAAATTATTTTATAGAATCAATAAACGGTTGGCATAAAGGTGCGGCGGTATCGCTTGTATTGCTTGTAATTATTCTGATATCGATGTTCGTACTTAACAGGTATGATAAAGACCATGAAGGAGGTACACTGATGTGAAACGTTTTAATGCAAAAAATCCGTTTAAAAAGCTGTACCTGATTATAATTCTGTTGTTTATGTATGCTCCTATAGCTGTTATGATTGTATTTTCATTCAACGAATCAAGACAGCTCGGACACTGGACGGGATTTTCTCTGAAGTGGTACGAACAGCTTTTCAACAACTCACAGATAATGAGCGCATTGGGTTATACGCTTGTCATAGCGCTTTTGGCAGCGTCGATTGCAACGGTGGTAGGAACGATAACGGCAATAGGACTTCACGGTTACGGCAAGTTTTCAAAATCGCTTGTGATGAATATAACCTATGTGCCGGTTGTGAATCCGGATATAATTACGGGTCTTTCGCTTATGCTTCTGTTCATGTTTGCAAAAATGCGCCTGGGATTTATAACAATGCTTATTGCACACGTGGTTTTCTGCATACCGTACGTAATATTTTCGGTAATGCCTAAACTCAGACAGGTTAATTTTTCAAGATACGAAGCGGCGCAGGATCTCGGTGCAACACCGTCTCAGGCATTGCGTAAAGTAATAATTCCCGAGCTTATGCCCGGAATACTCAGCGGATTTATGTTGTCGTTCACACTCTCGATAGATGACTTTGTGGTAAGCTTTTTTACCACGGGCAACGGAGTGATGAATTTATCGACAATAATTTATTCCATGACAAAAAGAGGAATAAATCCGGCGCTTAATGCTCTTTCAACGATAATGTTTGCGGCTGTTCTTATATTGCTTACGGTGATCAATGTGTATCAGACAAAGGGCAAAAGAAAGCGTGCCGCGAATAAAACTGCGGCTCGTAATGAGGAGATTGAATTTGAACTGCAAAATTCTAAAATTCAGAATTTCGGCATAGAAGAAGAAAATAAAATAAAATCGGAGGAAATATAATTGAAAAAATTTGCTGCAATTTGTTTATCGGTTGTAATGTGTCTCGGCGTTGTTTTTTGCAGTGCCGGCTGTGAGAAAAAACAGAAGCTTTACCTCTATAACTGGGGCGACTACATGGATTCTGAAGTTATAAAAGCTTTTGAAAAAGAGTACAATGTTGAAGTGGTTGAAGAATATTTCGACAGAAATGAAGATATGTACATTAAGGTAAAAAACGGTTCAAGTGATTATGACGTTCTTGTTCCGTCGGAATATATGATAGAGCGTCTTATAAAAGACGATCTGCTTTATAAGCTTGATTTTAATAATATTCCGAATTATGCGAATATAAGCGAGATGGTTCTCAATATGAGCAACGGCGTTGACAAAGAATACATGGTTCCTTTTATGTGGGGAACGCTCGGAATACTTTATAATCCCGAAGTTGTAAGCCCGGAAGAGGCAAAAAGCTGGAATGTTCTTTGGGATGAGAAGTATTCGGGAAGAATCGTCATGATAGACAGCGTAAGAGATTCTTTTGCAGCTGCGCTTATTAAGCTGGGATATTCGATCAATACAACAAATGAGGATGAAATCGAAGAGGCGGCTCAGCTTCTCAGAGAACAGATGCCTTTGGTAAAATCGTACGAAGCTGATACGATAAAGAGTATGCTTTCAAGCGGTACTGCGGATCTGGCTGTGACATATTCGGGTGAAGCGGTTGCCGCAAAGGCTCTTGCTAAGGAAAAAGGCAGAACACTTGATTTTGTTGTGCCCGATGAAGGCGGTAATGTGTGGTATGACGGACTTGTTATTCCCAAAACATCGAAGAACAAAGAACTTGCCGAAAAATTCATAAATTTTCTTTGCGAAGCGGAAAACGCAAAGCTCATATCCGAATATATAGGATATGCAACGGCAAATGAAGCTGCGTATAAAATACTTGATGAAAGCCTTAAGGCTGATGAGGACTTCTGGGCAACCGAAGATATTCTCAAAAGATGCGTCGCTTTCAAATACCTCGGAAATGACCTTGAAAAATATCAGTCAAGATGGTCAACGATAAAAAAATAATGTTTGTTTCTTGGACGCTTTTATAAAAGCGTCCAAACCCGAAAACTTTAAATCACTACGTGGTTACCAATCAGCCGCGCCGATGGTCGTCGCGTCAGATTGGTATTTATTTTACGTTTCTATATTGAGGTTTAATAACGGCGGGAATTTATAGGAGGCTCTCCGAATTCCGAAAGAGGTTGTTGACATCGAAAACAATATTTTTGTGGAATATCATAATATTGTAGTAAATACTAAGTAACGAATAAGCGATAATGTTTTATTGATGAAGCAGTCAACTTTTTTTATTTTTCAATGTTCGGGGCATAAACAACAGTGCATTTACAAGTACAAGAAGCATAGTTGCAACGAGTAATAAACACAAAACGTACATATGGTATGAGAATAAATCCACTATGTATCTCGGTACATACCAATAGTGGGCGTCCCATATCAGCCAGAACACATAACTTATAGGAAATACGGAAACAAAAAGTACAATATGTTTCAATCTTTCATTTTTACAAAAGGCTATCCATGCATAACCAATCAGAAAATACACTGTGGGCATTACCATGAATAAAGCCGAGAGTCCATTGAGGTCACCGAACTCATTGTATTCGGGCGTTTTATGGTTTATTTCTATAACAACAGATATTGCAAGAATTACAAACGCTATGCACGGAATCAAAATTTTAAATACTTTTTTTATTTTGTTTTTCATGAGGTTCTGACTTGATTTTTTGGCATCTCTCAATGAGATTGGATTCGTCTCACCAAAGCGATTGGCTTTTGGATCGGCAAATTAATTAAATAGATGTAAAATTAGTATGGGCCAATCGGCCCATACCGTTAGATTAGATATAATATTTCAGTTACCCATTACAAAGTCCGTCACAAGACCATTGTCCCCCGATGCCACATTTACCTGTTATTTTACAATTGGCTTTTATATTACAATCTCTGTCATTATGACATTCGCTGTCATACCGGCATTCACAATCTGGGGCATCGGCCTCACTTCTTGTCGAAACCCGTAAGGTTTTTAAACTTTCCTGAAGCAAAACTTTTTCATATTCCTCCGCTGTTAGCCATGTACAAACATAATAATATATCATATCGTTATCCCAATTATACGTCGTTTGCATATGATTAATCCATTCTTTTTCATATTCTTCCGCTTCTTCGAGTCCATCCTGCGAATAAAAATATGGAATGAAATAATCATATATGCTTTTCACCTCTTGTTTTTCATCTTCTGACAACTTGCTGTCCTGCATGATATAAGCCAGCTTCTCTCTCCATAAGTTTGCTTCCTTATCTGCTGGCAGCCCTCTGAGAATGGCCCGTTGCTGATCCATGGATAATTCGACTATTTCACTTCTTGTCGCTGTTACATATTTATCGATATTAGTTCTGGCCCATTTTTCAACTTCAGGATTGCAACTATATTTTGCATCAGAAGAACACGATAATAATAAGATTGATATACAGCATACCAATACTTGTTTAATAGAGATAAATGTGAGATTTTTCATAATTAAATTGATTTTAATGTTTATAGTGTTGCCTGTCCTTTCGCCGTTAAAATTTCATTTCGCTTTGTAGCATTCGTAATTAATATTATGCTTCGGTTAAAAGCTCCCAAGTTTTCTTCACTCCCATTATAGGTGATACAAATCTCTCCAACCTGCCCTGTCAAAAGAGGTTTTTGCTCCCATGTTACCTTGATACAACTGCAAGAAGTCAATGCGCTGACAATTACCAAAGGCGCATTTCCCGTATTTGAATACTTTATAACTTTTTTGTTGGGTGCTTTGATAGAAATTTCTCCAAAGTCCACCATTTTGGTGTCAAATTCTATCTTGGCGGTTTTAGTCGTATCGGACTGAAGTAATTCGGCATT
>CAJLXE010000084.1 GCA_905210525.1 uncultured Clostridia bacterium
AAGAGAATTGTGTTTCAATAAAATCCTCCCTGAAGACTAATAAACACAATTTTATTATACCATAAATCCCTCCCGAAAGCAACCGAAACAGAAAATGATATACAATTTCCGCCCCGGATCAACGCTTGCCGCAACCGAATATTTCCCGAAAACAACCGCTTATCTTAAAGCTATTGAAATTTTTACACGCAGGTATTATACTGTTTTTGTAAGGAGGAACACCGTCATGAACACAATAGAAATCAACAATCTGACCAAAAAATACAAAGACATAACCGCAGTAAACAACCTGAGCTTCGCCGCAAAACAAGGAGAATTAATCGCACTGCTCGGCGTAAACGGCGCGGGAAAAACAACAACCGTAAAAATGCTCTCCTGTCTCATAAAGCCGACATCGGGCGACGCAAGCATAATGGGATTCAGCATAACAAACGAGCCCGAAAAGGTCAAGGAAGTAATAAACATATCTCCGCAGGAAAGCGCAATCGCACCCAATCTCACTGTTACGGAAAATCTGGAGTTCACCGCACGCATATACGGATATTCGCGTTCGGACTGCAAAAAAGCCGTTGCCGACATAATCGAACGTATGTCACTGCAGAACGTGCGCAACACAAAATCAAAAATACTGTCCGGAGGCTACGCAAGACGTCTTAGCATAGCCATGGCTGTAATCACAAAACCCAAGGTACTGTTTCTCGACGAACCCACTTTGGGACTCGATGTAATAGCCCGCAGAGAGCTGTGGAGCATAATAGAAGATGTCAAGCAAAGCGGAACCGTTATACTTACCACTCACTACATGGAGGAAGCCGAACATCTCGCAGACCGAATTGCAATAATGTCCCACGGATGTCTGAAAGCTCTGGGAACTGCCGCACAACTAAAAGTCCAATCCGGCGCCGAAACGCTTGAGGACGCATTCATAAAAACAGCGTCGTCCGCCGACCGATAAAAACGAAAGGAAATAATACAAAATGAAATCCATTATATTTGCTCAAAGAAACGCAAAGGAAATAATCCGCGATCCTATCTCGATATTTTTCGGATTGTGTTTTCCGGTTATCATAATGCTGCTGCTCACATTGATACAGTCGAATATACCCGTTGAACTTTTTGCAATCAACCGACTGGCTCCGGGTATTGCGGTATTCGGACTTTCGTTTATATCGCTTTTTTCCGGAATGCTCATAGCCAAAGACAGAACATCCTCATTTCTTATGAGGCTGTACTCATCACCTATGAAGCCTTACCAATTCATGTTGGGATATGCATTGCCCTTCATACCGCTCGCGCTCCTGCAAAGCGCGGTATGCTTTGCCGTTGCGGTTATAATCGGTCTGCCGTTGAAAATCAACATTCTCACCGGAATCGTCGCCGTCATACCCGCTTCGCTCTTTTACATAGGTGTCGGAATCCTTTGCGGCAGTTTGCTTACCGATAAACAAGTCGGCGGAATCTGCGGAGCTTTGCTCACAAACCTGTCCGCATGGCTGAGCGGAATATGGTTCGATTTATCGCTCATGGGAAAAACCGTCGAAAAGGCAGCACTTTGTCTGCCGTTTGCAAACGCGGTAAAATCGGTTCAGAGTATATTCTGCGAGGACTTGACTTCGTCAGCCAAACCGTTTATAATAGTAATTGCTTACGGCATAGGCACGCTGATTGCCGCATCTGTGCTGTTTTCCGCAAAAATGAAAAGCGACAGCAAATAACAAAAAGGAGCGCCGATAAAAGTGACCGTCAGATTTGAAACGGACAGCAGTCTTGAGGATGGCGAAATTATAATAAAAGCCAACAAAATAACAGAAGAAGTTGCGGACGCTGTCAAAATAATCAGCGGCATTGAAAAAAACAAAATTCCCGCGTTCAAGGATAAAGAAATATTCTTCATCGGTATAAACGAAATAGAGTATTTTTATACGGAAAACAAAAAGGTTTTTGCACATACGGGTACAGACAAATACGAGGTCAGGTACAAAATATACGAACTCGAAGATATGCTCTGTTGTGCGAGCTTTGTAAAAATAGAACAGGGCGTAATAGCCAATACGGATAAAATAAAAAACCTCAAAATGATGTTCAACGGCACAATGCAGATAACATTCATAAGCGGCAGCACGCAGTATGCCAGCAGAAGGTGCGTATCACAAATCAGGAAAAGGCTGGGGATATAAATGATAAAAGAACTATTAAAACGCGGATTTATAGGAACAGGCGCGGCAAGCCTCGTATGCTGTGCCGTATCCCTGATAGCATATCGGTGCGGTGTGGATTTTTCGGCTTTCAACATAACAGACTATGTGCTGAATCAGCTTGGCTACTCCTTTATAGGCTTTGTCACCGCCTGCGCAAGCCTTTTGTTTGAAGTCAAACGTTTTTCAAAGCTCAAAGCAACAGTACTTCATTTTTGCGCAATACTGGCGTCTTATCTGATTTCGGGCTTCGCCGCCGGATGGTTCAGACAATGGGGAGTTTCGCTTTTAATACCGATAGCCTGCTTCTTCGTCTCATACACGATAACATGGTGCTCGATATATTTCAGTATAAAACGTTCCGTTGCGGCTATAAATAAAAAGCTGTCCGAAAAAACAGACTCCGATTAAAACAAAACCTCAAAAAAGCTCTCCCATACCGAACAAACGGTTTCAGAGAGCTTTACTTTTATCGAAAAATGTCTCTCACAACAATAGCGTTGAACATTTTTTCGTACGGAAGCATAAAAAACACCTCTCACAGAAAATCTGTGAACGGTGTTTTGTCTTTTTTGCCGAAAATACGTAATTTATAAACCGATTATTCCTTGATTACCGTATCAGCACTCTCCGTAAGAATCTTCATAATCTTATTGAATGCCATATCGCAGCACAAATCATCTCTTGAATATTTACTTTCAAGCTCTTCAAGCGAATCTGCCGAAAGGGTTTTCATGTAATCTTTCGCAAGCTCCTGATACTCCTCCCATGTTATCTGTATATTTTCGTTTTCCGCAAGCGCAAACAACACAAGGTGTTCTTTAATGCTCGATTTTGCCCTCTTATCAAGCTCCTTATAAAATTCATCCTTTGTGTATCCGTTGGCATTAATATATTCTTCAAACGACATATTATAATTTTTAGCCGCCTCATTTATCGAATCCTCCGAAACCCTTTTGAAGTCATCCAGCATTTCCTGCGGATAGCTTATAATTTCAGCGTTTTCGAGAACCTTCGTCCAAACGTCAGAATCAAAATCCTTGTCGATAGTGTCCCTATTATCTTTAGTGATTTGCTCGCGAATATGCTCGCGGTACTCGCTTACAGTTGAACATTTTGTTTTTTCGGCAACAAGTTCATCCGTAAGCTCAGGTACGTTTTTCTGATATATTTCATTTATGACCACAGTGAATGTGGCTTTCACCCCTGCCATCTGAGCACTCCAATAGTCCTCCGGGAAAGTAATATCAAACGTTACTTCCTTACCTATCTCGGCGCCTATAAGGCTGTCCTCAAATCCGGGAATAAATTTTCCCGAGCCGATTTCAAGCTCCGCATCCTTGTCGGTCATGTTCGATGATGTCTTGCCATCCACAGAACCCGTGTAATCCATTTTTACAATATCGCCTTTGATTACCTCGGTTCTGTCCGTAACCTTTACCTTCTCCGCATATTTGTTGAGAAAGCTCTCGAAAAATTCTTCGATTTCCTCTTCCGTCGCCTCAGGATCTCTCGTTTCTATAATAATATTTTTATACTGTCCGAGCTTTATATAATCCTCAAGCTTTACGTTGTAGCAGTCCGCCATAATATTGTGTCCCGGCTCGGGCGTAGGACTCGGAGCCGGTGTTTTTGCGGCGCACGCGGAAGCGCAAAAAAGCATTGAAGCAATACATACTCCCATTATTATCTTTTTCCGGTTCATATAAGTATAATTTCCTTTCTTCTCATGTCATTTAATTTTATTTTCCGATTTTGTTATTCCGGCGCTAAACCAGAATGTGCATCCTTTTTTATCCGGCATATCCTCAACGGGCACCACGCCGTATTCCATATGGTGAAGCTCAAGTATGGATTTTACTATCGACAAACCCAACCCCGAACCGTTATGTGCACGGCGATATGTCTTGTCTATTTTATAGTATCTGTCCCATATGCTCTTGACGTTTTCACGTGTTATGCCCTTACCGTTATCGGTTATACATATGCGGACGTACTTATTTCTGCCCTGTTCGGTTATTTCCTGCGTTATGTACACGCGGTTGCCTTCTCCGGTATGGATTATGGCATTATTTATAAGGTTATAAAGAACCTGAGTTATTTTCAGCTCGTCCGCATTGATGTAAACGTGTCTGTCGCATTTGAATTCTACCGCATAGCCTTCCGGATCGTTCAGCTTACTGAGTCTGAGTGCAACATCACTCACAAGTGCCGTAAGATCGAATTCCGTAATGTTCGGTTTATACACTCCCGCATTATACTTGGAAACATCCGTCATATCGTTTACAAGGAGCGTCATATGGTTTACTTCGTCAATTATTGTCTGAAGATTTTCACGGTTATCATCATTCGGGAAATCCTTCATCATTTCCGCATAACCGCTTATAAGCGTAAGAGGCGTTCTGAGATCGTGTGACACATTTGCAATCAATTCGCGCCTTGTCGCCTCCACCGAAGACAGCTCGGTAGCCGCATAATTGAGTGTTGAAGCAAGCTGGGCAATTTCCGAATACGAATTCTCATCAAATCTTACATTATAATTTCCCGACGCAAGAAGCTTTGCCGAAGAATTTATTTTATCTATGGGCTTTACTATATAGCTTGAAATTATCGCGGAAATTACAAACGCAAGAATTATCATCATAAGCGCGATAAACAGAAAGACTCTTTTGAGCGACTGCACTACCGCACGTATCGGAGTAATTACCGCATTCATGAGCAGCAAATATTCGAGATCTCCGTCCTTGACAATTTCGGCATACATCATGCTTTCGTTTTCATCATCTATCGTTACGAATCCATCATTCTCCAAAAGACCGTAAGAAGACCTGTATCCTTCCGTGCTTGCCTGAGGTCTGCCCCCGTATGTCTGTGTGTATGTTCCGCCGTTTTCTTCAGCCATTCTGTAAAAATATGCCGCACCTACAATATGATACGTATGAACGCGACAGCTCTTATTTACGCATGCCGAAGCAACCTGTTTGAGACTGCCATCCCACACAGTTATGCAGGTATCGTATTTTACGGCATAATCTCTGACTATGGATTTAAGATCTCCCGAATTTATGTTTTCAGCAAGCTCATGCGCCGCCGTATTTACGTTCGATATTTTTATGCCCTTATAAAGGTCGTCAAGAAAAACTATCTGAAATACCCACAGCAGCACAAGAACAATTACCGTAAAAACGAGCATTGATGAAAAAATACGTACTCTCATATGCTCGTTTCTTTTGTCTATGCGTTTGAAAATATTAAACTTCAAAGCGGTATCCGACCCCTCTGAGCGTAACAAGATATGAACTGCATTCGCCCAACGATTTGCGCAGAAGCTTTATGTGCGTATCCAGCGTGCGGTCGTCTCCGTAAAAATCATAGCCCCATACGTTGTTCAGAAGCATTTCTCTTGTAAGCGCTATATTTCTGTTTTTTGCCATATAGAACAGAAGATCATATTCCTTTGGCGTCATATCTACTTTTTTATCATCTATATATACAAATCTGCCTGTAAAATCAATAGTAAGCTTTCCGAATTTGACAATATTATGCTTTTCGGGCGAATCCGGTTGAAGATTTGCGGTATAACGCCTCAGAACGGCATTTATCCTGAGCATAAGCTCCTTTGGAGAAAACGGTTTTACAACATAATCGTCCACTCCTATTTCAAAACCGTGTATTTTATCGTATTCTTCGGTTCTTGCGGAAAGCATGATTACCGGAATATCGGATGTCTTTTTTATTTCCCTCACCGCAGAAAATCCGTCCAGCTCGGGCATCATAACATCCATTATAACAAGATCGAACTTATTATTCTTGCAAAGCTCTATTGCCTCCATGCCGTTATCCGTTTCGACTATTTCGTGGCCTTCAAACACGGCATATTTTTTAATGATATTGCGGATTCCGGCTTCGTCGTCCGCCACAAGTATTTTCGCCATAATACCGACACTTCCTTTCATTTGAATATAATTCCGTTTACGCGGAATCAATCCGGAGCGTTTTAATTCCCTGTTATTACAATTTTAAAACCGCAATGTGACAGTTTTATGAACGGTCTGCGTATTGCTTTGTGAATATATGCCTAAATCGGGCAAAACCTCATCCGAGAATACGCGTTGCAAAAAGTTTTGCATTCTTTACCGTTTCTTCTTCGTCTATTGTAAGCAGACATTTTTTACGCATAAGTATTTTTCCGTCGCATATTACGGTATCGACGTCGCTCGCCTGTGCGCTGTACACTATTGCGCAGGCAACATCGTTCACGGGCGCTATGGACGGCGAATCCGCATTTATAAGAATTATATCCGCCAAATTCCCCTGTGCTATAACGCCTGTTTTTTTATTCCGAACAGCTTTTGCACCGTTTGCGGTTGCCATTGTAATAACGGTATTTGCGTTCATGATTTCGGGATCCCGCATAAGTCCCTTGCAGACAAGAGAAGTAAAACGCATCTCGTTGAACATATTGAGATTGTTATTACTTGACGCGCCGTCCGTACCGAGCGACACATTTACGCCTCTTGCGGAAAGCTTCGGCACGTCCGCAACGCCGCTCGCGAGCTTGAGATTACTGCTCATGTTTATTGCGGCGGAAA
>CAJLXE010000085.1 GCA_905210525.1 uncultured Clostridia bacterium
CACAAAAGAAAAAATATAAGAAACCGAGCAAAGAATTACAAAATATTTCCAATATTTGCACAGCTTTTCATATCCGAGGTCAATAGAGCTTTTTCTCTGTATATCACCTATTCCCTCAATTATGTGGTAAAATACAAATATTGATGCCGCAGAAGAAACAACCTGTGCCAATATCGCAGCAACGGCATATCTGAGTGCGCAAATATCAATAATCCACAGCAGAAGTTCATATACTGTCATAACTGCACAAAAAGGTTTTATTTTCTCAAAATGTAAAGTTTTGCCCGCCAAAACATTCAGACCTCTGTATATTAAAATGTAACCTACAAAACACGGTAAAATATTTATCAGAGATTCACCTGCAACAATGTTTACGTTCAACAGCAAAAAAACTGCTCCCCAAAAAAGATTTTGCATAACAATATCCTCATTTTTACTTTATATTTAACAACACTTTACATTTTTATTTTAGCATACATTTCCATATTTGACAACACCAAAATCATGCAAAATAATATGATCCGTATGCAGATATAATAAAAAAGCGTTATATTGAACGCAATAAAATAAAAGGAGAAAAATTTTGTTCAAATTAAAATCAAAAATATGCCTTATTCTGTGCTTTACCGTGCTTATGATATTAATGCTTTTTTCCGGATGTATGCCGGGAAATACAAATATGCCGTCCGATGGCACTGCGTTACCCGGAAACAACAATCCGCAAAAAACATCCCAGCCTCCGTGGACTGACGGGGGAAATATTCCGCGTAACATTCCGGGAGATAATATGCCCATGCCGCACAACCCCGCATAAATATAATCGGCTTACATGAAATATCTGATTACATGGGCATTTATATGTAAAATCCTCCGCTGACATTATACTGCTTACGGAGGATTTTTACGTAAATTTTTAATCGAAAACTACCTGACATATTTTACAAAGTTTTTCTGTTTTCTATATCTTTTTTAATTCTTTCGGTTATTTCGCGACGATTTTCATTTACCGCATCAAAATCTATGTTCGGTATATAATATGATTCCAATGTATTGTGAAGCCAATATGCATCCTTAAGCGCTCTTTCGGCATACATCAAAAGTCTGTTGTACATATCGTTGTTTTCTTCCGTTTTGTCGGCGCACTCCCTGATTTTCGCCCTGTTTACGCACTGCATTGCTTCTATTATTTCAGTTGCCGTTGTTTCATCGTTATTGTATTTGTTAAGCACGGTAACACCTGTCTTCAATTCCGGAATTACAATGTGTTCTATTCTGGAAACCGGCTTCATCGGACAATAAAATGTCTCGCACATATAACCTCTGTGCATTATTTCGTCAACAAGTCTGCTCATTATAATGTCCGCTCCCGTAAATGATGAGAGGTTGTCACCTATTTTCAGCGCAAATACGTGCTCGCAATCATTAAGAACGGTATCGGCATAATTTACAAGTCCGGCAGGCGTTATTGCGCTTGCAAAAATACGTCTTGTACGCTTGGAATCGCCTTTTCCTGTACCTTTGAATATCTTTTCTGTCAGGTATGAGCTTATTTTATCCAGTTCGTCTTCATCTGTCGCATTCTGATATATAACGTTTGTGTCGTCGTCAATATTGGCAGCTGCCGCAAGAAACTTATATGCCCTCGAAAACTCGTATGAAATATTGTGTTGGGTAGATATTATCTCATCTTTATGTGCGCGTATTCCTTTGAGATTCCAGAACCTGCCCAAATTAATTATTTCATCGACTGCTCCCGGATAAACCGGATCTACCACGTGAGGTGCGGTGCCGTCTATCATAACTATTCCGTAATCTGCGATGTGGATTCCGTCAAGAGAATGGGGATCTGATGAACAGTGAAGATATTCAATGCGTTCGCCCATGTCCTGAAATTCCTTTGCAACCTTTTTCATGTATGAGGATTTACCCATGCCCGGACCGCCCTTAAGACAATATACAGACGTTGCTTTTTTCTTATCTATTATATTGTCATAGTAAGAATAAAAACCCAGCGGCGTATTACCTCCCGGAAATATATGTCGTTCGCTATTTTGCATAAAAAAACATCCTTTCATATTAAATTGTTAATACACTATATTTAATACGAAAGGATTGTGTTACTTGTCCGCAAATGTGTTTTTTTATAAAGCAATCATGTTTTTATCGTTTATTCTTTCAATAAAATACTTCGGACGCGCCTTTGTTTCCATGTAATTTTTACCTACATATTCACCTACTATGCCAATCGCAATAAGCTGAAGCGCACCCATAATTCCGATAAACGAGCCCAACGGATAGAACCAAGTGAAAAGTCCGCCGCAAAGTCTCACAATACCGCCTATTATCAGCATAAGAATACTTACGGCAAAAATAATCGCGCCTATACCGGTTATAAAGCGTATCGGTTTTATGCTGAATGAAGTTATTCCGTCAAAGGCAAAATTGAGCATTTTCTTGAGCGGATACTTGGATGTACCTGCAAAACGTTCGTTTCGCTCATACTCCACAACATCGCTCTTATAACCTATAAGCGGAACTATACCGCGCAAAAACAAATTTACTTCTTTGAAATTTTCAAGATCATAAAGCGCTCTGCGGCTCATGAGTCTATAATCCGCATGATTGAAAACAATATCAACGCCAAACCACTTCATAAGCTTATAGAAGCCTTCCGCGGTTGTCTTTTTGAAAAATGTATCTGTTTTTCTTGCGCTGCGCACACCGTAAACTATATCACAGCCTTCATAATACTTTTCAACGAATTTGTCTATTGCATTTATGTCATCCTGAAGATCTGCGTCAAGAGAAATTACCATGTCGGCATATTCCTTTGCAACCATAAGACCTGCCATAAGTGCATTCTGATGCCCTTTGTTGCGCGACAGATTTATTCCTGCAACTAACGGGTTTTCATCGCAGAAGTAATCTATTATAGTCCATGTTTCATCCTTTGAACCGTCGTTTACAAAAAGCATTCTGCTGTTCTCGGATACAATTCCCTGCTCTATCATTGAAGTAAGTTTTTCCGTAAGTCTTTTGACTGTTTCGGGTAATACCTCTTCTTCATTATAGCAAGGAACGACCAAATATAATGTTTCCATATACTCTTCCTTTCAATAGAACGTTATATACATATTTTACCACAATTACAAAAAAATTGCCACTATTTTATTTTACAGTTGAAATACCGTGCATAAAACGTTCTATTGTTTTTCTTTTATTTTCAGTCTTGCAACGGCTCTGTTATACGATGAATTATAATATTTTACTCTGTAATCATATTTTTTTGCATCCATAAGAGCTTTTGCTCTTTCAGCCGCTTCTTCCGCTCTTTCTGCGTCAATTTCTTCGGGCCATTCGCACGCCTGAGCGAAAATTTTTACCTCATTATTTCCAACTTCCATAAAGCCCTCCGAATGAAAAGCTCTTTTCCAGTCTCCGTCAGCTTTTATATCAAGTTCTCCGCTCGATATTGCGGAAATAAGCGGAGAATGATCTGCCAGAACGGTAAGACGCCCATCTGTTGCCTGCACCGTAACGGCTTCAGCTTTTCCGTAATAAAACGGTCTTTCGGGAGTCATTATTTCAAGATCAAACAGTTTACCCATTTTTGGCAAGCTCCTCTGCTTTCATGACCACATCATCTATGCTTCCCACCATAAAAAATGCGGCTTCCGGCAAATCATCATATTCACCGCTGAGTATGGCTTCAAATGATCTTACGGTATCTTCAAGAGATACATATTTTCCCGGTATGCCCGTAAAATGTTCCGCAACACTAAACGGCTGAGAAAACATTTGCTGAATACGTCTTGCACGGCTTACAACGTGTATATCTTCTTCGGAAAGCTCATCCATTCCCAATATTGCTATTATATCTTTAAGCTCCTGATATTTTTGCAGACATTCCACAACCTGTCTTGCCACGTTGTAATGACGTTCTCCGACAATTTCGGGCGTCAGCAGTCTGGAATTGGATTCAAGCGGACTTATTGCCGGATATACGCCCAATTCCGAAACCGCTCTTGACAAAACGGTGGTTGCATCGAGATGCGAAAATATAGTAGCCGGCGCAGGGTCAGTAAGATCGTCCGCAGGAACATATATAGCCTGAATAGACGTAATTGAACCGTGCTTTGTTGATGTTATTCTTTCTTCCAGCGTTCCGAGTTCCTGTGAAAGAGTAGGCTGATAACCTACTGCCGACGGCATTCTGCCAAGCAATGCGGAAACCTCGTTACCCGCCTGAACATAACGGAATATATTATCTATAAAAAGCAACACATCCTGATCGCATTTGTCACGAAAATATTCTGCAACGGTAAGTCCGGAAAGTGCAATTCTCATACGTGCGCCCGGCGGTTCGTTCATTTGCCCGAATGCCATTGCGGTTTTTGCAATAGCTCCGGATTCTTCCATGTCGCGTATGAGCTCATTACCTTCTCGGCTTCTTTCGCCTACTCCTACAAATACGGAATATCCGCCGTGATTCGTGGCAACATTATAAATCAGTTCCATTATAAGGGTGGTTTTTCCTACTCCGGCACCGCCGAAAAGTCCTACCTTGCCGCCTTTTGCGTAAGGTGTGAGAAGATCTATAACCTTAATTCCCGTTTCAAGTATTTCCGTATTTGGTCCGAGTTCCGAAAACTTAGGCGCCGGACGGTGTATATCCCATCTTTCGCCCTTTATTTCACCTTTTTTATCAATAGGATTGCCGAGAACATCCATTACCCTTCCGAGCGTACCTTCGCCCACAGGCACACTTATACCGTGTCCCGTTGCATTTACGTTCATTCCGCAATGCATACCTTCGGTTTGTCCCAAAGCAATGCATCTTGCCGTATGTTCGTTCACGTACGTTGCAACTTCCATTGAAATTCCGTCCTCGGAAACAAGAAGTTCTTCTGTTTTCGGCATATGTTCTTCAAAATAAACATCTATTACAGGACCGCTTATTTTAACTATTGTACCGTTGTTTTCACTCATCTGTGTTCTCCTCTTCAGTAAGTATTTCACTTGAACCCGTAATTTCCGTAATTTCCTGAGTGATTGTACTTTGTCTTACCATATTGTAACGGCTTTTGAGCTTTTTCAGAAGTTCATCGGCGTTTCTTGTTGCACTCTGCATTGCAATCATACGCATATAATTTTCAGTGGTATATGCCTGTATCAAAACGCCGTATATATAGCTTTGCATAAACTGAGGCACAAGATTATTAAAAAGCTCACCCGGCATAGGGTTATAAATAATCTCGGACAGCTTTGCCACATCTCCTACATCGTTGTAATCGCTGAGTTTTATCGGGAGCAGGCGTCTTATAACCGGTTTATTTTTGTTTTTTCCGTACAATGAGGTAAATATTATATATGCCTCGTCTATTTCGTTGTTATCATAACGATCTATTATTTCCGTCATTATGTGTCTTGCGCGGGAAAGTCTGGGCGGAGTTGTCAGTCCGTCTTTGGAAGCGTCTATTCTGAATCCGTGAGCACAAAAATAAGCTTCGCTTATACGCCCTATTGTCATAAGAACGTGTTGGGGATTTTGACGCAGAATATCTTCCGCAAAGCGCAATACGGACAAATTATACTGCCCCACCATGCCTTTTTGCGAGCCTACGACTATATACATTTTTCTGTCGCCGCCGCGTCCGTCAAGATACGGATTCGATACGCTGTCCGAAACGGCAAGCAGCATTTTCATTGCCTTCTGAAGTTCACTGAAATAGTGGTGATTATATGCGTTATGCTGCATTGCGTTTTTTGTGCGTACAGAAGCCGTAAGCTGCATAATACCGGTTACTTTGCGCGTCTGTTCAACAGCATTTATGCGTCTTTTTATTTCAACCGCGCTCTGCATTGCCCTCTTCCTCCCAAGTCCTGAATCTTGTGAAAGCCTCTTTTATTTTTTCCAATATAATATCGTCGGCATCTCCGCCGTTATTTATAAACTCAGATATTGACGGTTCATGAACCGCAAAATATTTAAGCAAAGCATTTTTCTGCTTCTGCATATCTACGTTTGACGCTGTATTTAAAATACCGTTTTCTGCGGCAAGCAGAAGTATGACTTCTTCGGCTGCCGAATAATCCTCATTTGTTTTTTGCTTCATTATTTCCATTATAGTTTCGCCTTTTCTGAGGATTGCCGCGGATGCGTTATCCAGCTCTGCTCCGAAACGCGAAAATACAGCCAAATCTCTGTATTGAGCAATTTCAAGCCGCAACGCTCCTGAAGTTTTTTTCATAGCCTTACACTGAGCGCTTTTTCCTACTCTGGAAACCGAAAGTCCGACATTTATTGCCGGGCGCACACCGGAATTGAAAAGCTCTGTTTCAAGATATATCTGTCCGTCAGTTATTGATATAACGTTAGTCGGAATATACGCAGAAATATCACCTGCCATGGTTTCGACAATGGGAAGTGCCGTAATAGAGCCTCCCCCGAATTCTTCGGACAAATGTGCCGACCGCTCAAGCAAGCGGCTGTGCAGATAAAAAATATCTCCCGGATAGGCTTCTCTTCCTGCCGGACGGCGCAAAAGCAATGAAATCATTCTGTAAGCCGCAGCGTGTTTGCTGAGATCATCATAGACTATAAGAACATCTTTACCTTTATACATAAAATATTCGCCGACGGCACAAGCCGCGTATGGCGCAATGTACTGCAATGCGGCGCAATCGTTTGAAAATGCAGGCATTACGATTGTGTTCTGCATTGCGCCTGTGTTTTCAAGAGTACGAACAACATTCATAACGTTTGCATTTTTCT
>CAJLXE010000086.1 GCA_905210525.1 uncultured Clostridia bacterium
TTTTTTTACTCGCTTGCGCTTATTTTATTTTCGCTCATTACACTTTATATGACATCCGGATCAAAAATTGCGAAAATATTTTCATTTGTCGGGGCTTGCTTGACGGCAGCAATAATATCCGGCGGTAATTATGTTACAGCGCTTGTGACAATTTTATTGCTCGGGATGATACTTGTACAGCGCATATATAAAAAAGATAAAAGGTTTATATCGATACTTGTAATAATCGCGATATTTTCAGTGGGATTTATTATAAGCGCCACTGCTCCGGGAAATGATGTCAGAGGCGGAGCCGGTTATGAATCGATAAAAAATGCCGTGAATGCAATTTTGCTGTCGTTTGTATATTCATTTCATCGGATATATATGTCAACGAGCGTTTCGTTTATAGCGGTTTTGTTATTGCTGTCGCCGATTATTATCGATTGTGCGGAAAAATCGAATTTTGAATTCAAGCATCCGATTATATTTGCACTTGTGACATTTTTGCTGTTTACGTGCCAGTTTACACCTCCGTTATACGGAATGGGAAGTATGACAGACAGCGGCTCGGCAAGAATAGTAAACATAATATATTTCGGTTATTACTGGCTTGTTGCGGCAAATATATATTATATAGGCGGATTTGTTACCCGTAAGTATAATTTGTCCGTGAGCGGCGTTATAAAGAAACTGCATAAACCAAAAGTATTTGCCGCTGCGGCGCTTGCCTTTACGCTGTTTATGTGTATTCCGGTTTGCTCGTATGACGGAGATACTTATAAAGGCGGAAAACTTACGACTTCATCGGCTGTGTATTCGTTATCGACCGGCGAAGCACGGGATTTTCTGAATCAGTGGAATGAACGCTTTGATGCACTGAAGGATCCCGACAGGCAGAATATTGTGTTTAAACCTATAACCTGCAATCCAAAGCTTTTATTTTACGGTGATTTGACCGGGGATAGTGATTTTGAATGGTCAAATCTGCCGATGAGACTTTGCTATGATAAGCAATCCGTAGTTGTCGATTGGTCATAAAAACAATTAATCCGGCAGAAACAATGTTGTTGTTCTGTCGGATTTTTATATTTTCGGACACATACTCTTGCCATATTCATATTATGGAGTAAGACTATAAATGTATATCAGCGAAAGGAACTGTCGCGCAATGACAAATACCATGAAACTTTCATATATACCGTCCGATAAAACCGTAAGGGTAAAAGAACTCAATTCCAAAGGCGCTATCAGGAGGAGACTGCTTGATCTGGGTTTTATATCAGGCAACTCTGTTACTCCGTTGTTTTCGGATATTAAAAAAAATATAACCGCTTACAACGTAAACGGAGCTGTTATAGCTTTGCGCCGTGACGATGCAGACAGTATTCTCGTTGAATACGACGAGGAGTTCTGAAATGAATGAAAAAATATACAGAATTGCTTTGGCGGGAAATCCTAATGTTGGCAAAAGCACAATATTTAATGCGCTTACGGGACTTCATCAGCATACCGGGAATTGGACCGGCAAAACTGTAACTACGGCAGTAGGAAACGTAAAAGGCATTAACGGTAATGTGCAGCTTATAGATTTACCGGGAACTTATTCGCTATTGGCACATTCTGCGGAAGAAGAATGTGCGAGAGACTATATTTGTTTTGAAAAGCCGGACTGTACCATAGTCGTGTGTGATGCATCATGCCTTGAACGAAATCTTAATCTTGTGCTTCAGATAACAGAAATAACGGATAAGGTGGTGGTGTGTGTAAATCTGCTCGATGAAGCAGAAAAAAAGAGTGTAAAAGTCAATCTTGAGCTTCTTGAAAAACAGCTTGGAGTACCGGTTGTAGGTACATCCGCCAGATCCAATGAAGGTCTGCAAGAACTTATGGAAGCGGCTCAGACTGTGGATTCATACAGGAGAAATCCGCTAAAACCTCAATATCCCCAGATAATAAACGATGCGGCTGCCGAAACTGCAAAAAAAATAAAACTTCAAAATGCAGAGTGGATAGCAAAGCGTTTTCTTGAAAACGACGAATGTGTGAAAAAACGTGTTATGAATATGCTTCCGCCGGAAGAATACAATGAAATTACAGCATTTGTTTCTGCCGTATCGGATATGCTTAAACGGCACGATATATATGAAGATACCTTAAATGATATAACCGTAAGTGCGATATCTGCACAGGCAAAGACAGTAGCAAAAAACTGCATTACGGTAGAAAGCAAGGAGAAGCTGTTCAGAGATAGAAAAATAGACAGAATATTGATAAATAAATGGATAGGAACGCCGGTAATGTTCCTGCTTCTGGCGTTTATATTCTGGCTTACCATAACAGGAGCCAATTACCCGTCCGCTTTCCTTATGGAAAATCTTTTTCGGTTTGAGGACATAATAGCCGATTTTTTGATAAAAACAGGAATATCCGAACGGATAACCGATATGCTTGCGCACGGTGCATACAGAACGCTCGTGTGGGTGGTTTCGGTAATGTTGCCGCCTATGGCTATATTTTTTCCGTTGTTTACTATTCTGGAGGATGTTGGATACCTGCCGAGGGTGGCGTTTAATCTTGACGGTGCTTTTAAAAAAGCTTCTGCTTGCGGAAAACAATCACTCACAACCTGTATGGGATTTGGGTGTAATGCGGTTGGCGTTACGGGATGCCGCATAATAGATTCTCCGCGCGAACGTCTTATAGCGATATTGACAAATTCGTTTGTGCCTTGCAACGGGAGATTCCCGCTTATTATAACTATATCGGGAATGTTTATTATAACGGCGGTAGGTTGGTACAGAAATGTTTTGTCGGCTGTAGTACTTGCGGCAATAATAACTGCGGCTGTTATGATGACGCTTATAATGTCAAAACTGCTTTCAAAAACGCTGCTGAAAGGAATGCCGTCATCGTTTACACTTGAATTGCCGCCTTACAGAATGCCGCAATTCGGCAAAGTTATAGTACGTTCCGTTTTTGACAGAACCGTTTTTGTTCTGGGCAGAGCGGCACTGGTAGCATTTCCGGCAGGTATAATAATATGGCTGCTTGCCGATACGTATTCGGGGGACGTGAGTCTGCTTGCCGTATGTTCTGAATTTCTTGATCCGTTTGGCAAAATATTGGGTCTTGACGGTGTAATACTGCTTGCGTTCATACTTGGATTTCCGGCAAACGAAATTGTTATACCGATTATAATAATGTGCTACACTGCTTCGGGAACTCTTACGGATATGAGTTCACTTACGGATTTAAGAATATTGCTGCAAAATAACGGTTGGACTATGCTTACGGCAATTAACACAATAATTTTATCTCTTAATCATTTTCCGTGTTCAACTACTTGTCTGACAATAAAAAAAGAAACAAACAGTGCCAAATGGACCGCTGTTGCTATGCTGCTTCCTCTTTTGACAGGAATAGCATTATGTGCGCTTACAAGTATATTGTTCTATGTGTTTACAGGATAAAATAAATACAGAAAGGGACTGCATTTTATTACGTGCAGTCCCTGATGCTTTGTGAAAAACAAATATGTTATTCTGCGCCTTTTAATGCTTCAACCATATTTATTTTTTTATTTTTACGTGCAACCATAAGGCTTACAAGCAAAGATACACCCAATGTAAGAAGTATGCTTATTATGTAGGTAAGAGGTCCTATGACCAGCTTCATTTCATATTCGGAAGCCATTGTTTTGAGCATATAATCAAGCGTTGCGATGCCGAGCGGCAACCCAATTATTATTCCGAATACAGATATCCATATGTTTTGCCCTATAAGAAGTGCGCCTATTTTTTTATCCTTGAACCCTACAACTTTAAGTGTTGCCATCTCACGGTAACGCTCCGTATAGCTCATGACGCCAAGATTGTAAAGAACAACTATTCCGAGTATTACGGCTGCAATTATAAGAATAAATATCATTGCATACATAATCTCCATAAAAGTATCAAACGAATCTATAATCATTTGTTTTGACTGTATGCTTTTTACGGTTTTGTCTGCGGTAATTTCGGATTTTTCGGTATCGGTATAAACGGAATCCATTGTGTGCGGAATGTTGCATTTTGCGGCATATTCTTCCGATATTACGATGTTTTCCGAAATTGAACGTATAATTCCCGCGACCTTAAGAGTATATTTTTGATCAGAGCCGTAAGGACTTACCGTAAATTCGTCTCCGACAGATAAATTAAATTCATCCGCAATACGCATACATATAAATGCACCGTCGCAATGAATGTCGGCGTAACCTCCGTTTGCTGAAGGAAAGCGTACTTTATCGTTTTTCAGATTATAAATATCAAGCGAAACTGCCTTTTCTACGATTTGTACGCTTACGGATGCACTGCTGTCTCCGTTGTATTTTTGTGCAAGTTCATTGCGTTCTTCGGCAGTGGCTTCTTCTGATATATATATTCTTGAAGAATAATTTGTGGCTTCGTTATAATACAGATCGAGGAATGCATTCATTGTATCACACATTCCCAAAGCGCATACAACAATTACCATACAGCCGAGTGTACCTATAAGACTCATTGCTGTTCTTGATTTATGACGCATAATGTCACGCATATTCCATCTTGTACCGAATGAAAGCTTATGGAAAAAGTTTGTTCTTTCGAGTAAAAGACTTTTTATTTTTTTAGGTGAATACGGACGCAACGCGTCTGCGGCAGTGCCCTTGAGCATTTTTTTGACGGACAAAAATCCGATAAACGTAAGCAACAATATTATGCCTGCCAGAATAATACCGCACTGCCATGATAAATACAGATTCCATTGCGGCATATCGAAATATGTTCCCATAGTGCCGTTCGGATTCATTATGTACCATGCAACAAGATATCCGAGTCCCACACCGGCAACGGAACCGAGTACAGCTATCATAAGTGCGTATGAGGTGTAATGGCGGAGAATACGTTTGTCCTTAAAACCCAGAGCTTTAAGAGTACCTATCTGTGTTTTTTCTTTAGCTGTAATACGGTGCATCGTTGTTACCATTGTAAGCACTGCAATAAGCAAAAACAGTACGGGAAGTACGGAGCACATTGTTTGTCCTTCTTCTATTTCGCCCTGTGCCTGCGCGTATGAAATTACTTCGTCTTTTGTGAGAATAAGAAGCGTTTTATCAAGCTTAACATCCGCGTTTTCGATGAATTCCTTTTTCGATAATCCCGATATTACGTTTATTTGCGGATAAAATTCAAAACCGAGAGCGCTTTTGTACATTTCCGGAGATATGTATGCAAAGCCGTATGTTTTATAGTCCGGCATAAGCTGAGTATTATCTCTTACGCATATCAAATGTTCCCCCGACTTTACAAGCCCTTTGACAACTCCGCTTATTTCGATGTTTTTATGTATCAAGGTAAGCTTGTCGCCGCATTTAATTCCGTTTGCCTGAGCGTATTTCTCGGAAAGCCATATTCCGTCGGTGCTTTTGCTGTCATATGCTTCTCCGCTCATGACGATAAAAGAGGATACCTTTTCGTTTTCGGTAACGGTAAGAGCAACCGAATCGCCCTCGTATTCTTTTACGTCGGTATTTACCGAAATATATCTTGATGCATCTGAAACGCCGTTTATTTCCGATATGACCCTGAGATCGTCTTTTGTGAAGCCTGTTTCGGATATTATACGGTAATCTGCAAATCCGGTTTCTTCAAAAAATTGCGACGTATTTTTTTCAATACTCACCCATTCCATATTGAAACCTATAAATATGCCTGTTCCGAGAGCAATCATAATAATCATTGAAATGAACTGCGCTTTATACAGTCCCATTGTTCTCCATAATTTACGGAATAACATAATATGCCTCCTTACCAGTCTATATCATCTGCCGATGTAGGCTCGCTTTGTTCCTCGTATGATTTAATTTTGCCGTTTCTTACGCAAATTATAACGTCTGCCATTTTTGCAATGTTCTGATTGTGTGTAACAATGATGATCGTTTTTCTATAATCACGTGCCATTTTGAGAAGAAGCTTCAATACACAAACTCCTGTTTCGGAATCAAGAGCGCCTGTGGGTTCGTCGCACAGCAGTATTTTGGGATTTTTAGCAAGTGCACGCGCTATGGATACTCTTTGCTGTTCGCCTCCGGAAAGTTCTGCCGGGAAATTTTTCAGATGATCCGAAAGCCCGACTTCTTCCAGCATTTTTGTTGCAGAAAGAGAATTCGGAGCTATTTCGTTTACAAGCTTTACGTTTTCATGTACGGTGAGCGTTGGCACAAGATTATAAAACTGAAATACAAATCCGACTTTTTCTGCTCTGTATTCTGCCAATTCGTCATTTGAGAGGGTAGAGATATCTTTACCGTCTACTATAATTTTTCCGCTTGTAGGACTGTCGAGTCCTCCCAGCAAATTGAGCAGTGTGCTTTTGCCTGCGCCTGACGGTCCGAGAATTACAACAAATTTTCCTTCCTCCAGCGTCATGCTTACATTATCCAACGCTTTCAGCTCATGATCTCCGCTTGTGTAGACTCTGCTTACGTTTTTTAATTCAATAATAGCCATAACTTTGTTCCCTTCTGTTTATTTTATATTAATTTTGCGGTTACAGATTATTTTTTAATTAGTTAAGACTAACTTTTGGCAATACAAAATAATATGTCATAATAATTCAGTGCCTTAGTTAGATTAAACTAACTAATATAATAATATATCATATTAGTTAGTTTTTGTCAATAACTTTATTTTAAAAGAAATTGAGGATATGTTATGATACAATTGATGGGTGACAAAAAA
>CAJLXE010000087.1 GCA_905210525.1 uncultured Clostridia bacterium
ATCAGTCATTTTTAGGTTTTTCGGTTGAATCAACTTCATATTTGATTAACTTATGACGCGTGCATAAAACAGAGCAACAGTTATTACCATCGATCTTAACAAGCTGTATGTCACTGTATGCGGGACAACTCGGGAATTGTTTTCCGTATCTTGCTGCCAATTCATCTGCCGGAATTTTTGTCAACGGATTTGTTATGTTGTTGTCTTTCTTCCATTGGTTTATACATTCCTCAAGTTCATCCTGCAGCTTTATGCAAGCATAGAGCTGACGTGTGGTTTCGTTCAGCTTCCAAAAAATAGGGAATGCTATTGCTATAATGATTACGATAACTGAAATGAACAGTCCTTTTTCAATCCATGAAGGTGGGTTGCGCGTAATATCTTTTTTCTTAGCCATAATATATAAATCTCTCCTATATTTTTTATCGAATACATATATTATACATTAGTATCTGCTATTTTTCAAGGGCTTTTTGTATTTTTTACAAAAAAATTATATTATATTGCCGTGAAATGCAGTACGGATATTGTATAAAATTTTGTGTGTTTTACGCAATTGTATTCAAATTTATGCCGTTTTAAGGCAAAAAATCGATGTGATACAAATTATTTTTTGTTTGCCAGAAGCATATTTACAATAGCAGCGTATATGTCGTTGGAACAATCTGCCCAATTTTTGGATGCCTGAACAGCAAAATCTTCGTCATCGATTATCATTTTTATTTCCATTAAAGGCTTGGTATTATTAAGAAGCGTCATGGATAAGTCGAATGTTCCGTCGGTGGTTTGCTTACAGGATGTAATTACATTATTTATGTTCTTGATTTTATTTTTGTTTTCTTTGCAGTAATCTTTAATGAGCGCACGTGATGTTTCTGTAAGGCCGCTTTCGAGGCTTTCCAGTGCTTCTTTGCCTTTCTCGGTAATTGTATAATACGTTCTGCTGAATACGTGTTCTGTTTTTATAAATCCCAATTCACAAAGCTCGCCGAGTATGGTATGCAGTTCTGCAATTTCTATGAGTACATTGTCAACAAAATAATCTTCTATCTGATATCCGAGAAGAGGGGTATTCATAGCGTTTATAAAAAACATGACCAGCAGTTTATTTTTTACGTTGTTGTTATATACAGCCATATTGCTGTTGCTCCTTTATATACATTATAATTATATTTTACCACATTAATGAGTATTTTTCAATAAGGAGAGGCACATAAAACGGATTGCTTTTGTTTATTTCCGATTTTACCGAAAAATGTTTGCTTTTTTTGTTTAAATTGTATTTTGACAAATTCTGCATCGTATGATATACTCAAAAAAGGGAGGGCACGTTTTATTGATGAAACAACAATATGTCTTGTGACTCCGCTGGGCTGCCTTGCGGAGGATTCGGATACACAAGAAGACGGTGCACGGATTGGGTCGCAGGAAAATTTTACTTTTGAGAAAGGAATGTCTTTGTATGGTAAAGAATCGGTTATTGAAATGACATATACGGAAAATAATATAAATGAAACAAAAGAGACGGTGCAAAAAGGTTCCGAGGTAACAGATGATATTTACGGAAACGTAACGGTGGAATACATATTGCAGAAAATATCGGAAATTTCATCATGTTCTGATTATATTCAGAAGATGTTTAATACGTTTGAAAGCATTGATTTTGAAGGCATGGACGATCCGGACATAGCGGAACAGATAGAATCGACATTGTCATCGGTTGCTCAAGTAGCAATTTTAAAAGAACAAACTAATTTACGCATTTTGGCGTTGTATGAAAAAATATATGATGATTTGACAATTAAGCAACGAATCAAAGATATTGAGGATAGTATAAATTCGGAAATGAAAAGCAATGATGCTTCGATAGACGGAATAATCGGTAAAAGCTTTCCGGCGACATATCTTGACAATGTGAAAATTGCGACCGGTGCAATAAATCTTGATGAATTGGAAAAGGCATACAGAATTGCACTCGGAATTTCGTTGAGCGCGCGTAAATATAATATTGATGCGGCTTCGGGAAAAGCGGAGCTTGACTGCATTGTAGATAAAAGTTACATGGAATATTATTTTGACAGTGTTAAGCTTACTAAAGGCCATGTAAATCTTCAGGAATTGGAGGCTGCATATAAAGCTGCGTGCCGTATTTCCGCCATAGCCCAAAACAGCGGGAAAGACATATTTAAGCGCATAGATAAAAGCTTTATGGATTTCTATTTTGAAAACGTTAAGGCTACCGGCGGCAGGGTAGATGTTAACGATCTGGAAAGGGTTTATAAAATTAATTATATGATAGTTTAATTAATAATAAAGTTTTTTAACTTGACAATATGTTAATTATATGTTACAATTATCTCTGTAAATGCAATGATGAGGAAGAGTACTCGCAGTACGTTTTCAGAGAGAAGCCGTGGGTGTAAGAGCTTTAACCTATGCTGTGAAGAAAATCACCTTTGAGCAGCCTGCCTAAACAATTTTGCGTTAAGCAGTGACGCATGACAAGCGTTAAGTGTCAACCGTATTAGTACGGTAAGGAGTGCATTGCACTTGAACGTGGGTGGTACCGCGGACTTTATGTAAGTTCGTCCCGTAAGCTTTTGTGGCTTACGGGATTTTTTTACAGACATATCGAAAGGAAAAAATATATGGCTGAATTTAAAAATCTTTCAAATGACGTTATTCAGAGCGAAGCGTCGGTTTCAAAATATTGGGATGAAATAAACATTCTCAAGAGAACCGTTGACGACAGAAACGGTTGCAAGTCATTCATATTCTTTGAAGGACCTCCGACTGCAAACGGACGCCCCGGCATACACCATGTTATGGCAAGAGCACTCAAGGATGCTGTGTGCCGTTACAAGACAATGCAGAATTATCAGGTAAAACGTAAAGCGGGTTGGGATACTCACGGACTTCCGGTTGAAATTGAAGTTGAAAAGAAGCTCGGACTTCACGACAAAAACGACATAGAAGTATACGGTATTAAAAAATTCTGCGAGAAATGCAGAGAATCTGTATTTGAATATGAAGGTATGTGGCGTGAAATGACAAAGCGAATGGCTTACCTTATCGACCTTGAACATCCGTATATAACGCTCGATAACAATTACATTGAGTCGGCATGGTGGGCGCTTGATAAGTTTTATAAAGCAGGACTTATGTATGAGGGGCACAAAATTCTTCCATACTGCACACGCTGCGGAACCGGACTTGCTTCACACGAAGTGGCACAGGGTTATAAAGAAATAAAGACAACATCGGTTACCGTAAAATTCAAGCGTAAAGACGCAGACGAATATTTCCTTGTATGGACTACTACACCGTGGACTTTGCCTTCAAACGCCGCACTCACGGTTCATCCGGATGTGACATATGTCAAGGTTTTAAAGGATTCAACGGTATATTACGTATGCAAGGCGCTTGCGGGAAAAGTTCTCGGGGACGATTATGCGATTCTTGCCGAGTATAAGGGCAAAGATCTTGAATATATCGAATATGAGCAGATAATGCCATTTGTTAAAACTGATAAAAAGGCATTCTATGTAACTTGTGCGGATTATGTTACAACAGAGGACGGCACAGGTATAGTCCATACTGCGGGCGCATTCGGCGATGACGACTATGCGACCTGCCGCCGTTACGGATTGCCGATTCTTCAGCCTGTTGCTGAAAACGGTCTGTTTACAGAGACACCTTGGAAAGGCAAATTCGTAATGGATGCAGATCCCGATATAATCGAGTGGCTGTACGAAAACGGAAAGCTTTTCAAAAAGGAAAAGATACTTCACAATTATCCTCACTGCTGGAGATGCGGTACACCGTTGCTTTATTACGCTAAGCCGAGCTGGTATATTCAGATGACAAAGCTTAAAGATCAGCTTGTGGCAAATAATAATACTGTTGAATGGTATCCGCCGTATGTTGGTGAAGGACGTTTCGGCAACTGGCTTGCAAATGTAAACGACTGGGCAATATCGAGAAGCCGTTATTGGGGCACGCCTCTTAATATATGGAGATGTGAATGCGGTCATATAGAAACGGTAGGCTCAAGAAAAGAACTTGTTGAAAAAGCGGTAGAAGATATAGACGAATCAATCGAATTGCACAGACCTTATGTGGATGAGATTCATATAAAGTGTCCTGATTGCGGCAAGCTCATGACCAGAGTAAAAGACGTAATAGACTGTTGGTTTGACAGCGGAATGATGCCGTTTGCTCAGCACCATTATCCGTTTGAAAACAAGGAGAACTTTGACGAGCTTTATCCGGCAGATTTTATTTGCGAGGGAATTGATCAGACACGCGGCTGGTTCTATTCGCTCATGGCAATATCCACATTTATAATGGGCAGATCTCCGTATAAGAGAGTGCTTGTAAACGATCTTCTTCTTGATAAAGACGGCATGAAAATGTCAAAATCGAAAGGCAACACGGTAAACCCGTTTGAAATGTTCGATAAGTACGGTGCCGACGCACTCAGATGGTATCTTTATTATGTTTCGCCGGCATGGCAGCCGACTCGTTTTGATGAGCAGGGCGGACTTAAAGAGGTTACGGGCAAATTTTTCATGACTATGAAAAACGTGTACAGCTTCTTTGCTATGTACGCAAATATGGACGGACTTGACCCGAGAGAGTTCTTTATTGAATATAAGGACAGACCGGAAATTGACAGATGGATGCTTTCGCGTCTTAACAGTCTCGTAAAATATGTTCGGGAAGCTCTTGACGCTTATGATATTACAAAAGCTGTAAGAGAAATACAAAACTTTGTAACCGAAGATGTATCGAATTGGTATATAAGACGTTGCAGAAGAAGATTCTGGGCATCGGAAATAGACGATGACAAGAAAGCAGTTTACAATACAACGTTTGAAGTGCTTAAAACGGTTGCACAGCTCATTGCTCCTATGGCGCCTTTCTTTGCGGAGGAGCTTTACAGAACGCTGACAAACGAAGAATCCGTTCACCTCAGTATGTATCCGGAAGTAAACGAATCGTTAATAGATACGGTTCTCGAGGAGAGAATGAACATAGTTACGACGGTTGTAACTATGGGCAGAGCGTTGCGTGAAAAGGTAAAGCTTAAGGTACGCCAGCCGTTGTCTCACGTTATGCTTGACGGTAAATATGCAGAGCGTCTCAAGGGGCTCGAACCGCTCATAATGGAAGAGCTTAACGTTAAAGATGTTGTGTTTGTACATGAAATGTCAGATTATATCAACTATTCATTAAAACCGAATTTCAGAGTCGCAGGTGCTAAAGTCGGCAAAAACATGGGTGCTTTTACGAATGCGCTTAAAAATGCGGACGCACTCAGTGTGATTGCGGCTTTGCAAAACGGCGGAAGCTACAAATTTGATCTTTCAGGAACGGAATTTAACGCTGTTGAAGAAGACGTACAGATACAGTACACTGTAAAAGCCGGATTTGACATGATAATGGAGAATAATTTCATTGTTCTGCTTGATACAACGCTTACTCCGGAGCTTATTGAGGAAGGCTTGCTCAGAGAGCTCTTGAGTAAAGTTCAGAATACAAGAAAAACAACGGGATTTGACGTTAATGATACCGTAAAGCTTTATGTTGAAGGCGACGGTGAAGTTACGGCAATGGTGCATAAGTTTGAATCTTATATAAAAAACGAGGCACTTGCAACCGATGTGATTTATTCTGTTGACGGAGTTGAGTATTCTGTTGAAGATATAAACGGTCACAGTACAAAAATAGCAGTAATAAGGAATTGATTATTTTATTGCCCTGCGTTGTTGTTTCGGCGCAGGGCTTATTTAAAACATAAGGAGATTTATAATGAGGCTTGATAAATTTCTTAAAGTTTCGCGTATAATAAAGCGGAGAACTGTTGCAAATGAGGCGTGCGACAATGGCAGAGTTTCCGTAAACGGAAAAGTTGCAAAGGCTTCAAGCGAAATAAAGAGCGGCGATATAATAGAAATAAGGTTCGGAGATACGCCGAAAAAATATGAAGTAACCGAAGTGAAAGAAATTGTCGGCAAAAACGGGTCGGCGGATATGTACAGAATAATTGAGTAAAAAGGTTCTATTTGGTTTTGGCGCCGCATATGAATTACTGCACACCAAAAAAGGGTGGCAGTAAAAGCTTTCGATTGCAAAAGCTATTGCTTATAAAGAAAGGACTCGGATAGCCAATGAATTATCAGATAGAAGATAAAAGTACACCGCAAGCCGGCATACACACAATAAAACTTGAGAACAGAAAAATTATGTCGATAACGGGAGTTATTGATGTAGACGGATTTGATGAACACACGATAGTTCTGGCAACGTCATACGGTGTTATGACTATACACGGCAACGAACTGCATATTAATAAGCTTAACATAGAAGAAGGCTGTCTTAATATCGACGGAGAAATTTCTGCAATACAGTACAGCGATGCCGAAGTGTCGGCAAAGGGTAGCTGGCTGTCGAAAATGTTCAAGTGATGTATGCCGATGGAACAAAAATTAGCTGACATTTTCGGTATTACGCCTGTTGGGGTGCAGTTTTTGCTTTTGGCGGCAAGCTTTACTCTCGGTATTCTTATAATATTGTTGTATACCGGATATTCCGCAATTATAGATAAATGCTGTAAAAGAAAATGCTTTAAACGAAAGCTTATGTTTGCAGTGTCGGATATTTGGTTCTGGATATCTATGGCATTTACGGCATTTATTGTTTACTATAAGCTCAATGATGCTGCAATACGTATATATTA
>CAJLXE010000088.1 GCA_905210525.1 uncultured Clostridia bacterium
GGGAGGATTCACGGCTCTGGAGCTTTCAAAATACAATTTAAAAGTAGCTTTATGTGAAAAAAGCTTGGAACCGTGCGGCGGAAGCAGTCGTGCAAACAGCGGAATTGTTCATGCGGGATATGATCCCGTTCCGGGCACACTGAAGGCAAAGCTCAACATAAGAGGTGCGGAGCTTATGACGGAAGCGGCAAAAAAACTGAGTGTCGATATCAATATGTGCGGTTCTTATGTTGTTGCGTTTGGCTCGGACGATGACTGTAAGGTAGAAGAACTTTACGAACGCGGAAAGACAAACGGCGTAAAAGAAATATCGGTTATAAGCGGAAATGAGTTGCGTAAAACCGAACCTAATGTAAATACGGCGGTAACGAGTGCTCTTTATGCAAAGACCGCGGGAATAGTAAGCCCATACAAGCTTGCGATAGCGTCAACAGAGCTTGCCGCACAAAACGGAGTGGATTTTCTCCGCGGGCATGAAGTTAACGCCATGGAGGATATGGGCGGTTATATACGTGTCACCACAAACAAGGGCGTTTACGATACGCAGTATGTTGTCAATGCTGCCGGGGTATATTCGGATACGATTGCAGCTATGCTCGGCGATAACAGCTTCAGCATTATACCGCGCAGAGGCGAATATATAATACTCGACAAAAACGAAAGCGGAATAGTCAACAGCATTATATTTCAGGTTCCGTCCAACATGGGTAAGGGAATACTTGTTGCACCGACTGTTGACGGCAATGTTCTGGTTGGGCCAACGTCTCACAATATAATTGATAAGGATGATAAGTCAACAACAAAAGCGGGAATTGCAGAGGCTGTTGCAGGTGCAAAGCGTTCTGTACCGTCCGTAAATGAGAGAGCGCTTATTACAATGTTTGCCGGAATAAGGGCGGTGCCTTCAACGGGAGACTTTATAATAGAACAGAGCCGTGCAAACAAAAGACTTTTCAATGTTGCCGGCATAGAATCTCCCGGACTTACGTCATCACCTGCAATCGGTGAATACGTTGTAAAGCTTATTGCCGAGAGTGGTATGGAATTGATAAAAAAAGACAGATGGTTTGCAAGCAGACCGCCTGAGAAAAAAATACATTCCATGTTGCCGCAGCAAGCAAACGATATTATAAAAGCTGATTCCGAATACGGCAGAATTGTATGCAGATGCGAACAGATAACCGAAGGCGAAATTGTTGACGCTATACACAGACCGGCAGGTGCGGTTACGCTGGACGGCGTAAAAATGCGTGTAAGAGCGGGTATGGGAAGATGTCAGGGCGGATTCTGTACGTCAAGGGTTATTGAGATATTGTCGCGGGAACTGAATGTTCCGGAGACAAGTATACAAAAGCAAAATGAAGGTTCCGAGCTGCTCAGCCGGAAGCTCAGAGAAGAAAAAGTTAACAAATAATACTATATGTGCTTTTGCCGGTTGCATAAAAGCATTGGCAGAAGCATTTCAAAGCAAATGGATATGGATATGAATAATTCTATAACACAACAGTATATTGATAAAGATCTGGTAATAATCGGCGGCGGTCCGGCGGGACTTGCAGCCGCAGCGGCAGCAAAAGAGAACGGCGTTGACGATATTATTATACTTGAAAGAGATAAATATGCAGGCGGCGTACTCAGACAGTGCATACATGACGGATTTGGACTGAAAATATTCGGAGAACGACTTACGGGTCCCGAATATGCGGCACGGTATGAAGATAAAACAGACAAACTCGGAATAGAAATAAAATTGAATACTTTTGTTCTGAATATAACGTCCGACAGAATTGTGCAGGCATTGTCGCCGGAGGACGGAATGGTATTTTACAGGGCAAAAGCCGTTGTACTTGCAATGGGTTGCAGGGAAAGAACCAGATCAAGCATAATGCTTCCGGGAACAAGACCTGCGGGCGTATATACGGCAGGACTTGTTCAGAGACTTATAAACATAGACGGATATATTCCGGGAAAAGAAGCTGTTATACTCGGTTCGGGTGATATAGGCCTTATTATGGCGCGCAGATTGACTCTTGAGGGCGTAAATGTAAAAGCCGTATATGAGCTTATGAGTTATTCGAGCGGACTTAAACGTAATATAGTTCAATGTCTCGACGATTACGGTATACCGTTGTATCTTAATCATACGGTTGTGAATATTCACGGTAAAAACAGAATTGAAGGTGTTACTGTTGCCGAAGTGGATGACAAAAAGCAGCCGATACAAGGTACGGAAAAATTTGTTCCCTGTGATTTGCTTGTGCTTTCAGTGGGGCTTATTCCTGAAAACGAGCTTTCAAAGTCGGCAGGAGTGCAACTTAATCGTGTTACTGGAGGACTGTTTGTAGACGATAATATGTGTACAAACAAAGACGGCATTTTTGCTTGCGGAAATGTTGTTCATGTTCACGATCTTGTGGATTATGTTACTCTTGAATCCACAAACGCAGGCAGATGCGCGGCGGAGTATATAAAAGGAAACAAGTCCGATGCCGAAACGGTTGAGGTTATTCCTGAAAACGGAATAAGGTATGTTGTGCCGAACAAGGTTCACAGACATATGCAGAAGGACACGGTTGAATTTATGTTCAGAGTAGGAAATGTTTACAGAGATGCAAAAATCGTTGCCCGCGACGGAGACAGAATTATAAAATCGGTTAAACGTAAGATACTGACTCCAGGTGAAATGGAGACGCTGAAGCTTACTGCCGAAGAGATTGCTTCTGTTCAAGGCGAAATTCATATCGGGGTAGAGCTTTAATGTGCTGTAACCCGGAATACAATTTCATAGAATAACAAAGGGGCTGATTATATGAAAGCTGAAGAAAGAATACTTACCTGTATTGCTTGCCCGAATGGGTGTGAGCTTACGGTGTTGTTTGACGAAAACGGAAAAATAAAAAATATAACGGGAAACAAGTGCAAAAACGGAATATCTTACGCCGAATCCGAGGTTACAGCGCCTACCAGAATACTTACATCGAGCGTGGCGGTGAATAATGGGAATTTTTCGTTGGTATCCGTAAAAACATCACAGCCTATTCCGAAGTCGCTTATGAGGGAAGCAGTAAAAACGCTTGCTCTGTGCAGAGTAAATGCTCCGATTCATGTGGGTGATACGGTTTGCGAAAACATACTGAATACGGGCGTTGATGTGGTTGCTACCTGCAATGTCGATTTAAAACAATAAGGAGAGGTTGTCTGTGGACTACAAAGAATATATAAAACTCATAGGCAACGATAATATAAAACCGGTATGTATTCTGTACGGCGATGAAGAATATGTAAAGGAATCGGTTATAGAAAGATTGAAAAAATCATATATTGATCCGTCTATGACCGAGTTTGACATGAACATATTCGATGCTCAGTCTGCAACGTACGACAATATAATTCCGGCGGCGAATTCTCCGGCAATGGCGTCAAAAAGACGAATTATACTTGTTTGCATAAAACCGGAAAGTGCGCTTTTAAAAGATGAACATTTTGCAGAATTGTGCTGCAATGTGGGCGACGATATACTTTTGATAATAGACGTTGACGGAAAACCCGACAGACGCTCGACTGTATTCAAGAAAATCGAATCGGCGGCTGACAGCGTGAGTTTTGAACAGCTCGATAAGACGGATATTATAAAATGGATAACGCTGAAATTCAAAGAAAACGGGAAAAAAATAGCCCGCTCCGACGCGGAATATCTTGTTCTTTTGTCGGGAGAGGAGCTTTTTCAGCTTCAGTCGGAAATAGGCAAGCTTGTTGACTGTACGGATGAAGATACTATAACCCGAAGTGATATAGACATGATGGTTGCGCATACACCGGAACACGGCGTATTTTCACTTGTTGACGCGGTGGCTGCCAAAAAGCCTGCCGAAGCGGCAAAGCAATGCAGACTGCTTATCAATGACGGTTCGGATGAGTTTGGACTTCTTGCGCTTGTGGAAAGACAGTATCAGTTGATATTGAGATACATATATTATACACAAAACGGCGTATCACAAAAAGAAATAATGGAAAAGTTGTCGCTCAAGCCGTTTATTTATGATAAAATAAAAAGGCAGGCGGCAAATTATACGCTTGATGCCTGCAAAACCGCGCTTCAGAAATGCCTTGATCTTGATTATGCGGTTAAAACTGGAAAGGCTGATATTAAGACGGATTTCGGACTGCTTATAATAAAACTGTGCGGAATAAAGCAATGATGCTAAATAGCATGGAAAGGGAAAAGTTATGGATCTGATAGAGGAAACCGTTTCAAAAGAAACAATTTATTCGGGTAAAATAATAGACGTTGAGCTTCAGCAGGTGCGGTTGCCGGACGGAAGATTTTCAAAAAGAGAAATAATCCGTCATGCGAGTGCTGTGGCGATACTGGCGGTTGACGATGATGAAAACGTATATCTTGTGGAACAGTTCAGAAAGCCGATAGATTCTCTTATACTTGAAATACCGGCAGGTCATGTTGAAGAGGGTGAAGATCCTGCCTATACCGCGCTCAGAGAATTAAGAGAAGAGACGGGCATGGTGGCGGAGGAAATAAAGCTGCTTAACAGATATTACAGTTCTCCCGGATTTACGGACGAAGTGATATATTTTTTTATTGCAAAAAAGCTTACGGAATCGGTTCAATCGCTTGACAAGGACGAGTTTATAAACGTAAAAAAGATTCCGTTTGATGAATTGCTCAGAATGGTAAAGGAAAACGAGATTGCGGACGGTAAAGCTGTTCTGGCGGCTTATTATTACGATTCTATAAGACATAACCGCACATAAAAAGACAGACTCCGGCATATGGATTAATATTCAATATTTACGGAGTCTGAAAATGAAAACGGTTTTACTGTACAGATATCTATATAAAAGCAGATATTATTATATTGCGGTGCTGTTTATTTATATAGCGGCGCTTTCATGCGGAATATCGTGCGCGGGGGCTATGGCGGAAAAAAGCATATACTCTTATACGATATGGAGTATATTGCTGAAAACCACTCTGCCTGTTGTTGCAATAGGATTGGGCGGATTGTTTTTTGCCGGAAATATTCTTATTTTTGCTGCGGTATGTTATTCTGCGTATGCGTGCGGTTTTATAATAGGTGCGCAGTTTGCCGTATCGTTTCTGTGCGGAGTGACATATATATTTTTTTGTGCCGTTCCGCTGGATATTGTGTATATGTGCTGTACTCTTTTTACCGGTGTGACGGCATTTCAATGCAATGCGGCAAGATATGCCATAAGGAAAAAAGGACTCGCACGTCCTATGACAAGCTATGAAATACGCATATATTCGGCTAAAATGATGCTTGCTCTGGGGGTTAATGTTATTGAAGTGATTCTGGAATACTATGTTTTTGCCGCGGCGTATGTTAATCTGTTAAAATAAAATTGCAGACTAAAAAATAAAGGTATTTAATATGTTCAGAAGTATATATGTTATAGTAATGGACAGCGTGGGGGTAGGCGCGTTGCCGGACGCATATAAATTTTCGGATGACGGAGCGGATACATTCGGTCATGTCACGGAAGGTGAGGACGTAAGCAGGATAGATATGCTGTTGAAGCTTGGCATGAGCAATTTTCTAAGCAAAAATATGCGGCTTCAGACGGATTATCCTCTTATCGGCGTGTGGGGAAAAATGCGCGAAGTATCCGCAGGAAAAGATACGGTTACGGGGCATTGGGAACTCATGGGGCTTGTGACCGAAAAGCCGATGCCGGTATATCCGAACGGATTCCCGAAAAGCATAATAGAACGATTTGAAAAGGAAACGGGACACGGCGTTATAGGCAACAAGGTTGCTTCGGGCACAGAGATAATAGCCGAGCTTGGCGAAGAACATTGCAGAACAGGCAAGCTTATAGTTTACACATCGGCAGACAGCGTATTTCAGATAGCGGCTCATAAAGATGTTGTGCCGCTTGAAGAGCTTTATCGTTGTTGTCGGATTGCAAGAGAGATAATGACGGGAGAAAATGCTTGCGGACGAATTATAGCGCGTCCTTTTGAAGGACAGGCTCCGAATTTTACGAGAACGGCTGACAGAAAGGATTTTTCGCTTAAGCCTCCGCAAAAAACGCTTCTTGACATATTGAATGATAACGGTATTGCAACAACGGCGGTAGGAAAAATAGACGATATATTCGGTTCGTGCGGAATTTCGGATGCAATACGTTCTCATGGAAATAAGGAATGTATTGATGCAACTTTGTCGCTTATAAAACAAAAACGCGAGGGATTTATATTTGTCAATCTTGTTGACTTTGATATGCTTTACGGGCACAGAAATGACAAGAAAGGGTATTTTGAAGCGTTGGCATATTTCAATGAAAAGCTTAAGGAAATTATTTCCTGTGCGGATAACGAAGACTGCATTATTATAACTGCGGATCACGGGTGCGATCCTACGGACGCAAGTACCGATCATTCGAGAGAATATGTTCCGGTGCTTGTTTATGCAAACGGTATTGAACCTGCTTCCGTCGGCACAAGAGAAACATTTTGCGATCTTGCCGCAACGCTGGCTGATTTGTTCGCTGTTGACTGTAAAATAAGAGGAAACAGCTTTGCGGACTCAATAAAAATAAAAAATACCGGTATAAAATGCCTGTGATTAATTAAAAATAAATATTATACATGAAAACATCTTGAAATTTTTTCGATATTGTAATAAAATATAATAAAACAAGAACAGAGGAGAATCATATTGGCTGTTGTAAGACTGTTAAAGTTTTTTCTT
>CAJLXE010000089.1 GCA_905210525.1 uncultured Clostridia bacterium
GTTGGAATTTCTTCTTTTTTGGTTCACATCATTTTATCACATACACTTTATGAAAATTCCAAACATTAGCTTGCAAAATAATTGTAAACTCGCCTTTTTTCGCAAAATACGTTTCATTTTTTTGCATAATTGTTTCTCTTTTTATTTGCCCGTCAACGTAGGTCCTTTGAACATAAAAACAATCCGCACGATAAAATTTTCGCACGGATTGCAAATGTGTTTTTATTTTCGTATTGTCCGCAAATACAGACTCTTGCGAAACCTCACGGGTTCACAGCCACGATTATCTGTAATTATTTTCTAATACATCGCCGATATTTTTTATAAGATCTTTTACTATCATTGCATCATCGGAATTCAAAACGCCGTCATCATTAAGATCGTCATAACCGTCTGTTGGGGTTGGGAAATCCTCCGGGAAATATGTGCTCATAAGGAAATAATCCGCGTCTGCCTCATTGATTTTTCCGTCTCCGTCAAAATCGTTTATAGCACCTCCCACACAATCCGTATACAATGCTTCTATGGAGTCGTTTATAACATGGTATATATCATTGTCTATTACTATGTATTCATTATTAATAACACTGCGGTTGCCGTCAACAAATTCATATATTTTGTCCCCAACCTTGATAACGCCGGTATAGTTTTCTTTGTAATTGTAACCGCACTCAGAACACGTATATTTGATATATGCCGTTTGCCCGTCATCGGAAATTGTTACCTTATCTTGCATTTCATGTTCACAGTCTTCTGCCATATCTACAAATGTGCGGTTATATTTCTCGGCGTAAGCCTGAGCCGTCGAGCCCTTGAAACCGTGTATTATCACATTTTCGGGGAATGTATTGGCATCATCATATATAACCGCTTCGGTGTTGTATATGTATACATCCCTTATAACCAAACTGTTTTTAAAGGCATCTTGACCGAAAACCACGTTTGCTTCATCACTGTCAGGCAATACCACCTCCGCAGCTCCGCGCATATCAAGAATCTTATAAGCATTGCCGTTTACACTGTCGGGCAATATCGCTCTTGTGCCCTTGCCTGCATACGCTATAAGGAAATATTCTCCGCCCGTTATCTTAAACAAAAATCCGTTGCTGTCAAGAAAATACTCTACGCCGTCTTCCTCTGCATACGTTATTGTGCCGTCCTTGTTCACTATTGCTTTGGCATTAAGAGCAATATATCCGTTGTCAGTACTGCCGAAAGTAAGCTTTATGTCGCTGTTGTTGTATATTACAAAAAGACTGTCACAATCGTAAAACGCATTCTGACCTATGCTTGTCACGCTGTCAGGTATGGTAATTGATGTAAGACTACTGCAATTATAAAACGCACTATCACCTATGCTTGTTACGCCATTCGGTATAGTAATTGATATTAGACTACGGCAACCATAAAATACATGATTACCTATGTTTGTTACTCCGTCTGGTATAATGATTGTGGTCAGGCTGCTGCAAATGGAAAACGCATCCCTACCGATACTTGTTACTCCGTTAGGTATGGTGATTGATGTCAAGCTACTGCAACAACTAAACGCACCATCACCTATGCTTATTACGCCTTCCTGTATGGTAATTAATATAAGGCTACTGCAACTATGAAACGCATACTGACCTATGCTTGTTGCACTGCCAGGTATGGTAACTGATGTAAGGTTACTGCAAGAATAAAACGCACTATCGCCTATACTTGTTACTCCGTCTGGTATGGTGATTGTTGTCAGGCTGCTGCAACCCCTAAACGCATCGCCACCTATACTTGTTACACTGCCGGGTATGGTAACTGATGTAAGATTGATGCAACTTGCAAACGCCATCTCTCCTATATTTATTACACTGCCGGGTATGGTGATTGATGTAAGATTGATGCAGCTTACAAACGCACATTCACCTATACTTGTCAGTTTATCCGGTAACTTAACAATTTTTATACTTGACATATAGTCATACCAAGGAGAATAATTAGCATTATAAGAATAATCATTCATATCCCCTTCACCAACTATTGTCAGTGTTCCAGTTTCCGCATCAAACGTCCATACAAGGCTATCTCCACAAGCTTTTGTTGTGCAAAGGTTACCATCAATAAATCCATATGTTTTATCCTCAACTTTAATAATGCCGGTGTAATTTTCCTTATAATTGTAACTACACTTTGAACACGTATATTTGGTATATGCAGTTTGTTTGTCATTGGAAATTATCACCCTACCCTGCATTTCATGTGCACAGGCCTCTTCCATATCAACAAATGTGCGGTTATATTTTTCAGCATAAACCTGAGCCGTCGAACCCTTGAAACCGTGTATTATCACATTTTCGGGAAATGTATTGGCGTCATCGGATATAAACACATCGGAAGGGTATATATATACCACACTTATAGCATTTTGACCGATAATAAACTTATTTACTGCTTTGCTGTCAGGTAAAACTGCTTCCACAACTCCGCGCATATTAAAAATCTTATAAGCATTACCATTTACACTGTCTGGCAATACCACTCTTGTATCTTTACCAACATACGCTATAAGAAAATACTCTCCGTCCGTTATCTTGAACAAAAATTCGTCACTGTCAAGAAAATACTCTACCCCATTCTCTTTTGCATACATTATTGTACCGTCCTTATTGACTATTGCCTTAGCATTATTTCCGTCGTCAGTATTGCCACAAGTAAGTTTTACGTTACTGTTGTTATATATTACAAAAAGACTGCTGCATTTCATAAAAGCACTGGTACCTATACTTGTTACACTCTCAGGTATGATGATTGATGTAAAACTACTGCAACCTGCAAATGCCAAATTACCTATGCTTATTACTCCATTAGGTATTGTAATTAATGTAAGACTACTGCAGCCGCTAAATGTACCCGCATCTATGTTTGTTACTCCGGCAGGTATAGTAATCGATGTAAGGCTAATACAATAATCAAATGCCTCCCAGCCTATGCTCGTTACGCTGTCGGGTATAGTTATTGATTTAAGGCTGCTGCAACGACTAAATGCACGGTTGCCTATGCTTGTTACTCCATTGGGTATGTCGACTGATGTAAGGCTTCTGCAAGCGGTAAACGTACAATAACCCACACTCTTTACTCCGGCAGGTATGGTAATTGATGTCAAGCTGCTACAATTATAAAACACCCTATCACCTATGCTGGTTACGCCACCGGGTATGGTAATCGATGTAAGCTCGCTACAATACTCAAATGCTCTATCACCTATGCTAGTCAGTTTATCCGGCAATTCAACAGTTTTTATGCTTGAGTTATAGTCATACCACGGAGACTTACTAGAAAAGTCCTCCATCTCCCCCTCGCCGCTTATTGTCAGCGTGCCCGTACCCGTATCAAGCGTCCATGTAAGGTTGTCGCCGCAAGTTCCGCTGTATGTTTGTGCGCTTGCAGAATCAATAATATTGTTCAGCACCACCGCACTCAAAACCAATATAATTGCCGCCAAAAGAGCCGCGCACCGTTTCAACACTTTTTTAGATTTCATCAGTTTGTATCTCCTTTCATAAACAAACTCCGCTGTATAAAATCAGGCTGCGGCAGGTACTGTGTTGTTCTCACTATACAGACTTATTCCGCAGCCTGTTTTTACTATTGTTTAAGATTCTTCGTCATCGTCTGCAGCTTCTTCATCCTCGCCGTAGATTTTACGTTTTACGGGTATTGCATTTTCCGACGCTTTATTTCCGGAGCCAAGCGGATAATCAGCCGGTCGCTGCGTATGCTTTAAAAGGTATATCGCGTCATCGGAGTTGATTTTTCCGTCTGAATTAAAGTCGCAGTCCTGATTCAAAGGATACTCCGACGGGAAATATATATGCATGAGAAGATATTCGGCATCATCCATGTCAACCGTATCGTTTTCATCAAGATCGCCCGAAACATATTTTACAGCTTTACAAACATTACATATTTTACTCTCGTCGTTGTCATATGTATGGTCGGCTTCATCCGTTCTCGCTTTACAGTATCTGCAAGAATGCCAATGACGGTTCATATCGTATGAATATTCATCGTCAAACTCATGCACGTGCGCATCTGCCGCAAAGCCTATACTGTATGCGTCTTCATAATTCGAGCCTCCGCATATTTTCGCAAAAATATAATATATCTCGGAAGTATCCGCTATCGGAAGAACACCTTCTTCCAACCATTCTTCTACCGTTGACGCATCGTTTATTTTACTGTATCCGTAAAGAATCGTTCCGTCCAAAGCTCCTTTTGTAGGTAATGCTAAACCGAATCCGACTGTCCTGATTCCGGATACAAACACCTCCTGGGGAATCGAAATTGCACGGGTATTCTTAAGTATTTCAAGTTCAAACACATACTCTTTGTATGAATATCCATTTATAAGATCTTCCGCAATCTCAATACGTATATAATAATGTCCTGCATCTGCGGGAAGTCCTGAGTTCCACTCCTGCCCATCAACAGACCAGTATGTGCTTATATCTGCATCGCTTTCCGTTTCTAAAGTAAAATCAACTCCGCTTTCTATGGGATATCCGTCATAATATATGTCTCCCGCAATATCAACGCTTACGGCAGGTTCCTTGGGCGTGGTATCGGTAACTCGTATAAAAAGTGTTACCGTTACATCTGTGCCGGCATTGCGGTATACAATATCATAATAATAATCATTGGGTTCAAGCGTTGCCAGATAATCGGCGGTTATTGTAAGCAAACCGTTCTCGTAATAATATTCCGATTCATCAACACCCGTTATCATTGAAAATGTACACCCATTTTCGATTATTTTCACGACAATGTCATCGCCTGCCTTTTTATCGTAAATAATTTCAGACATATCGATTGTCGGCGGAACTATCGTATTGGGGTCTTTAACCTCAATCAGCGGATTTCTGCTTATTTTTTCTAAATAAACGAAAGTTTCGTCACCCGTTCCATACAATTCCTTGGTTTCGGATTCAAACCTTACTCCGATTATTAATTCATTCCCTGATTCAGGATAAAGCTCGTCGCTGATTTCGGCAAAACCGGAGAAGCATCCGCCTACAGGCAAAGATTCCACTTCATATGTGTACAATACAGTTTCGGTTTCGTCATCAAGCTTATATATTTTAAGAACGCCGTTACTGCTTATATTTCCTCTGTTGTACAGTGCATATTGAAGCATGGTTTTATCGCCTACAACCACGGTATCGGCATAAACACGCGCTTTTGAATACCACAGTTCCAGCTGTATGCTGTTATTTGCCGGATCAGCATCGGAAGCCGCAACCGGACCAACGTACAGTGTATAGATATCTCCGCACAAAAGCAGTTCTTTAGGAATACTTATGTACTCAATTACAGCCTCTCCTTCTTTTATAAAGCACGGCACACTTTGTTCATATACTGTATTGCCCTTTGAATCAAGTATTCTGATGTTTATATATTCTGTTCGAATCAAAGAATTATTTCTTATTTCACACCAAATACCCAAGTCATCTCCGTCAAACAAAGTGTCGGAATCCGTTTTGCAATCACTGAGTTCAATATCATAATCCAATTTGACCTGAACTGACATAAAATCGCTTACAATATACAAATTTTCATTTGAAAAATCGGCAAACGTGCTAATATACGGAATAATCAGATTTCCGTCGTACACAAGAACATCAAAGCCGTCAACGTACCTGTCATCTGCCGTACGCGTCAAAGTAACAGGATTGCTCCATACGCCGTCTTTGAACATAACAGCATAAATATCGCTTCCGCAACAATCATTACCGTCATCATCTGTGTATTTTTCCTGTATCGTGTAAAGTAATGCATATGTATCCGTATCAATCTGTATCAGTTTATAATCGGGAATAAGCCCGCTTAATCCGTTTTCAAATATAAACACGGGAGTATCCTGAGACGATTCAACCTTATACAAGTTAAAACCGTTATACCACATAAGCATTTCCTTGCCGTTCAGATTCACAAACTTCACTGCATCGTTCTTATTGTTAATCGTTTTCATTTCGGTAACATTGCCGTTTTCATCTATAAGCACAACAATTCTGTCTGTCTCTGTCGAATAATCACAGTCAATATCCCGCACCGCAGCAATATACAGTTTTCCGTCAAGTCTGCCTATGTCCATTGACGTTATCAAAGGACCGTAACCTGTAACAGCCTTCACCGCTTCCCATTTACCCGAAACGTACTTTCTCATGTAAATTACATTATTTGCGTTCTGAGCAAACACATCACCGGTCGTATTGTTAATCCACACAACAACAATGCCGTCATCGGTTGCCGTAATTTGAGGATTCATATCATAAGAATCATTTTCGGATATGTTGGTATGATTTACAAATTTGCCCTTTAACGCATCATATTCGGCGACCATAACCTCAAACGTTGAAATCACTTCGCTGTGATTTGCTTTATTTTCATCGGTCACTTCTCCGGACTTAATGTACGTAACATAAATTTTATCGCCGTTACTGAACGCTTCAAACTCAATGTCGGCAAGGTTACCCGAATCAACCCGTACAGGTGTGCTCCACTTTCCCGCAGCCGTGTCATACAAAGAATAAAAGAGATGCTGATAGTTAAACCCGTCGCTTCCGTCGTCATCAAGGAAAAGCATCATTGTTGTGTTCCCGCACACAACAATCTGCGGTTTTATATCCGTATAGCTCGATCTCTGCAATACCGTGCTTTCCGACTCCCGTAC
>CAJLXE010000090.1 GCA_905210525.1 uncultured Clostridia bacterium
TCTTTTTTCGTTATGCTGTTGCTCTGTTGTTTTCATATATGCCCTCCCGGTCAAAACCAACTGATTGATTATTATTAGTATAGCATACATTCAGTAAAAAAGCAACAAAATAAATCATTTTTCGCACAAATTATGGTTTTATGCAAAATCCGTTTCGGTGTACCGATACAATACTGCATTCTTATATTCTCTGTATTTTCAAAGGGTATAAAAAAATCCGCTGCCATCGGGCAATAAGCCGCTAAGGTAAAAAAATCCTCAAGAATCAGGTTCGGATTATTCTCACTCGGTTGCGCTATCAAAAAGATATCGGCTGTTTATACTCAGGCACATTTATTGACAAAGTTAAATCTGTAAACTTCTCTCTTTAATCATCCTCAATATTTCTTTCTCTGCGTCTTTACCGTATGAGTAAAGAGTAACCGTAACCTTTGTACCGTCCTTTGATTTTAATGTGTAAAAAAAGCAATCTTTTGACATTGATACCCCAACGGTTTCCTGTTTGAAGTTTGTCGAAATGAATTGAAAAAAACAATGCGTTGTGTTATAATGAATTATGTATAATTTATATTCAGCTGCTATAAGCTCCGACATTTGATGAAAAAATAAGATAAAAAAAGTGAATCGGTAATGTGTTTTTCAGCAGTCGAGGAAGCGTAAACAAAGGCGGCAACATACACGGTGTAAACACAGTCCTCATCGGCAGCAAGCTTAAAGATTATTTGCAGTATGACCCGTACCTACAAAGGAGTAAAATATGGTGGAAGTTGTTGCAGCCCTGATATGGGATAACAATAGATTCTTGATCTGTCAAAGACCGGCTGACAAAGCGCGGCCGTTGCTTTGGGAGTATGTCGGAGGTAAAGTCGAACCCGGCGAAACAAAAGAAGCTGCCTTAATTCGTGAGTGCAAAGAAGAACTTGATATTACGGTCTCTGTTCGTTCGGTATTATTTGATGTAGTACACGAATATCCGGATATTACAATCCATTTGACGCTTTTTAATGCATACATTACCAACGGTGAGATTACACTGCTTGAGCATAATGATATCCGTTGGATCCTGCCGAGAGAAATACCCGATTTTGAATTTTGCCCTGCAGATAAAAGCATAAACGAGTACATTCTGAAAGTATATGAGGGGCATCGGTAAGTTCGCAATCTTTTTTCCTTGATTCGCCTTGCCTGACAGTGGCATAATACCTCCGTAACATCAAAAATCTATCTTATTACAGAATTCAACAGCATACTAATCAAAGGAATATGTAACTGCAAGTCTTAAGAATACGGCTTGCACTTTTTAAGCAAAGTAAGAGGAGGAAAGCTGAATGGCATACAGCGAGCTGATAAAGAACTTTAACCGCACTCGTGACTATATGCGGGAGTTTTATGTGTACGGCTTTAAAAGTCGGGATGAATACACCCAAAAAAGTGCCCGCTCATATGACGATGAGCGCCGCCGTATGGAGAGCTGGCTCGGGAATCATATGCAGTTCCGCCGGACTTCTGACGGAAAGAATGTCTTTCTTTCGATTGACAGCCGTGTTTCACAGCACAACCCATTATACACTGCCTGGAAAGCTAAAAGCTTTACTGATGGCGACATCACACTCCATTTTATTCTTTTTGATATTCTATATTCACCCGATATCGTTTTGTCGCTGAATGACATAATGAACATGACAGATAATTATCTTCGGGAATTCAGTAAGCCGAAAGTGTTTGATGCATCAACAATACGCAAGAAACTTAACGAGTACATATCCGAAGGTATCATTATCGCAGAGAAGCGCTGCAAAACAATGTATTACCGACGTGCGGAATCCGGTAATAGCTGCAATACGGATATTTTGGATTTCTTTTCAGAAGTGTCTCCGTGTGGCGTTATAGGGTCCTATTTGCTTGACAGGGAAAACGTGCATAACGGGCATTTTGCATTCAAGCATCACTATATTACCGGTGCAATGGACAGCGAAATTGTCTGCCTATTGCTGACTGCAATCAATGAGAAGCGAAACATTACCCTTGAGACAATCAACCGTCACAAAGACAGTATCTCTGAAAATCATGTAATTCCGCTTAAAATTATGATCAGCGTGCAAAGCGGAAGGCAATATCTTATGGCATATACTCCGCGGCTTAAACGAATTAAATCCTTCAGAACAGATAATATTGTGTCCGTCAGGATTGATGACGCTTGCGGAAGATTTGATGAGCTTCACGATAAGCTTTGCGGAATGTTGCCTCATATGTGGGGTGTAAGTACGCAAAGCACTTCCGGTGACCGAATGGAGCACATTGAGTTTACTGTAAGATACGGTGCGGATGAAGGGCACATTCATAAACGGCTGGAACGCGAAAAACGCTGCGGAACAGTAGAAAAACTCGATGCCAATACGAGCAGGTTCTCAGCCGATGTTTTTGACGCAAGTGAAATTATTCCGTGGATCAGAACGTTTATTTGCAGAATAACCGATATCAGCATTTCCAACAAAGCTCTTGAAGCACAGTTCCGGAGCGACATAAAGGAAATGTATGCGATTTACGGTCTGGAAGGCGGTGATGCCGTATGATATTCAGCGAGCTTTACAGCACATATTACAATACAGTGGCTCGGATTCTGACGGCGGCTACGGACCATCCGCTTTGCAAAAATGAATTACGTTCTATTATTGAAAAGAATGCTTTCGGAGAGAGTATTCTGAATATCGAACCGGCTATTATGGAAGAGCGTTGGCAACTGCTTAATCCGGACGGTTCAACAGCGCTGAAGCATACGCCGACGTTGCCGCTGACATTACTTGAAAAGCGTTGGCTGAAAGCAATCTGTCAGGATCCGAGAATCAAGCTCTTTACCGATGATGTAAACTGTTTCCCGGAAGTCGAACCGCTCTTTAATCCTGACGACGTACTCATATTTGACAAGTACTCCGACGGTGACCCATATACGGATGAAAACTATATAAGCAACTTTCGTCTGGTGATGGACGCTATACGGAACCGATACCCTCTGAGCATTGATACGACTAACCGAAAGGGAACAATAACACATATGGTCCTTATACCGGAATATATGGAATACTCGGAAAAGGACGATAAATTCAGATTAATAGGTTCCGGGTGCAGATATGGCAGGACTGTCAACCTTGGCCGAATAATAAGCATCAGGCCATACAACAAGCCGCATGAGATCAAGCCCGGAAAAAGACTTCAGCCTAAAAACAGGACAGTTCAGTTTGAACTTGTGGATTCGCGAAACGCTTTGGAAAGAGTACTGATGCATTTCGCGCATTTTGAAAAGCAAGCGGAAAAGCTGGATGATAAGCGCTATAAGGTGACAGTCACATATGATAAGGATGACGAGACTGAAATCGTAATCAGAATTCTGTCATTCGGACCGATGGTGAAAGTAACTGCACCGCAGCATTTTGTGGATCTCATTAAAGAAAGACTTATAAGCCAAAAAAGTTGCGAACATTAAGCTGTTCGCAACTTTTTTTCCGTGATAATTAAAGGCATAACCGGTAAAATAGCATTAAAGAATCATGTCCCGCAAGAAGAGCTTTCCGCCAAATTGATTATCATTTCCGATATGGAACTTGATTCCTGTGTTCGCCATGCATCTGAGGTAAATTTCAAAAATGCTCAGAAGAAGTTTATGTCCAATGGGTATCAGCTTCCTCAGATCGTTTTCGGGTATGTTGCCGGCAGCCCGTCACTCAAAACGAGCAAGGTGTCACATTGATTTCGGATACAACTCCGCGTATTTTCTCTATGGTTGCATGAGGAACACTTTCTCCTTATGCCTTCATGACAGAAGTACCGTAAAGTAATCGCTATCAAAAAATATCTGTATAGCCTGATCATTTTTGAAAGGAATATAAATATGTTTGAAATACAAGGAAAGATTAACACCGCAATCTGCTATGCAAAAATCGTTGAGGAAAGCGCAATCGAGCAGATCCGCAGAATGTGTGATTATGAACTGACTGAAAACAGCCGTGTGCGTATCATGCCCGATGTTCATGCCGGTAAGGGATGCACGATCGGAACAACTATGACAGTAGTCGATAAGGTCTGCCCCAATATTGTGGGCGTGGATATCGGCTGCGGTATGTACACAGTAAAGCTTGTCGAGAAGGATTTGAACTTTGAGCGGATAGATGAGGCAGCACATTATATTCCCTCGGGTATGAATACATGGGAAGGCCGCATTGAAAGATTTGACCTGACCGCTCTCAAGTGCTTTCGTTCGCTGAGCGACACCAAGCGTCTGGAACGTTCGCTGGGTACGCTTGGCGGCGGGAATCACTTTATCGAGATTGATAAAGCATCGGACGGTACGTATTATCTGATTATTCACTCCGGAAGCAGAAATCTCGGCAAGCAGGTCGCTGAAATATACCAGCAGCTTGCAATTGATCTTCATGCCGGAAAGGAAGATTATTTCGTAATAAGAGATGAAATTATAAACACTTATAAAGCGGAGGGCAAACGCAGCGAAATACAGAAAGCTTTGAAGGAGCTTGAGGAAAAATACAATACCAAGGCTCCGGATGTACCGGAAGACATTTGCTGGCTCTATGGAAAATTTCTCGAAGATTATCTTCACGATGTGGAGATCTGCCAACAGTTTGCCCGGAGAAACAGAGAAAAAATGGCAGAGATTATTCTGGAAAGAACAGGACTTACGGGCATGGAGCCATTCCACACGATTCACAATTATATCGATACAAATGAGATGATTCTCCGCAAAGGCGCAATCGCTGCCCATGCCGGTGAAAAAGTTCTGATTCCGATCAATATGCGCGACGGTTCCGTTATCGCAATCGGAAAAGGAAACCCCGAATGGAATTACTCCGCACCGCACGGAGCAGGTCGGATCATGTCGCGAAGCAAAGCAAAAGAAGCGATTGACCTTGAAGCATATAAAGCCTCTATGAAAGGTATATACACTACGTCTGTGAACGAGCAAACCATTGACGAGGCCCCTATGGCATACAAGTCAATCGATGACATCATTGATGTCATCCGTGAATCGGTGGACATTATAGATATCATGAAGCCTGTGTATAACTTTAAGGCTGCGGACGATGACCGCCCATGGAAGAAAAAGAAGGTGATTTCTGATGAAAGAACTGATAACGCAAAAACTAAGAGAGATTGAAAAAGAAAACAAAGTCAGAATACTGCTTGCTGTAGAATCGGGAAGCAGAGCCTGGGGATTTGCTTCCCCGGACAGCGATTATGATGTACGCTTTATTTATGCAAGAACAAGAGAGGACTATCTGCGATTGGATGATGTGCGCGATGTGATTGAACTCCCAATCAATGACGCGTTGGATATCAACGGTTGGGATGTTCGGAAAACCCTTTGTTTGCTATATAAATCCAATCCTACGTTGTTTGAATGGTTTTCGTCTCCGATTGTGTACATGGAAACGCCGTTTGCCGAGCGATTCCGAAATATTATGATGGAATACTTTTCACAGAAAAAGAGTTTATACCATTATTTGAGCATGGCCGAAGGAAACTACCGGGAGTACCTGAAAGGAGATATCGTCAAAGCTAAAAAGTATTTCTATGTATTGAGACCGGTGCTTGCTTGCCGCTGGGTCTTGAGCAAGCACACGCCTCCGCCTATGAAGTTCTCGGACCTCGCAAAGGCAGAACTGCCTCCGGAGCTTGCCGAAGAAGTAAGATGTCTGCTCAGGTTGAAAATGAATTCGCCCGAAATAAAAGAAATACCGAGAATCGATGCAATAAATGACTTTTTAAATGAACAGATTACTGCAATTAAGAATGTTCTCAGTTCTATAACGGATGAAAAGAACAATAACTTGCCTGAACTGAATGAATTGTTTCTCTCAACAGTATTATAAAAATTTAAACAAAAAAGGGTAATAATATTCAGTCGAACAAAAAGGCTTGCCGAGCTTCTGCGTTCTCAAAACAGTTGGATGTTATACTGCAACAGATGTCAAGCCCGAATGAGAAATCCACCGAAATCTCCCGTTTCCTCGCACAAATTGATTTTGACCGCGCAACATTGTATCGCGCCGCCGAAAAAGATATCACCCGGAAATTCTGATGGTATAGGCATCACGACCGCGCCTTCAAATATCCCATTGATACACTTTCAAATCGACATGACAAGCGTCCTTCAAAACAATGCCCTCCTGCCTCAGCAGTTCCGCCTGCTCAATCCAGCCCGGAACCAACCTGCCCGCGTGATTCACAACGCGATGGCACGGATACCGCCCGTAATAGTCGGCACGGCTGAGCACCGTCCCCACCAATCTCGCATTCCGGTCTCTTCCGACCAGCCGGGCAATCTGACCGTAGGTAGCCACACGCCCCTCCGGTATTTCCTCCACGACCGAGAGAATCTCATAAATCAATCGGTCATTTGATAAACGCCCCATTGTCTCCCTCCTCATACTAATATAGCATACCATAAACAATTCAAATAATCAAGTGCTTTCATCGTTCCTTATTACTTCCAAAATACCGTTCCCGAACGTTTTTTCCATCGGCTCGGGCAATAGAGCAAAGGTTGCAAGATTCAAAATCCGCGCTTCGGAATAAAAAAAACGGTACCCCAATGGATACCGTTTTTTTTGGTTGCGGAGGCAGGATTTGAACCTGCGACCTTCGGGTTATGAGCCCGACGAGCTGCCAGCT
>CAJLXE010000091.1 GCA_905210525.1 uncultured Clostridia bacterium
TTGACGAAGCGTTATAAAATTGCGCAAATTTTATGCTTCTAGCAATTTTATAACGTTGTGAAAATAAATATTCAAATCCACGCCTTACGGCGTGAATTTCTCTGTATTTGCTTTGCAAATACAGATGACGGCTACGCCGTCTATATTTATTATAACACAATTAAATGCTTCGCATTTAACCGTTATGTTTTTGCCTTACAGCAAAAACAAAGATGTATTTATTATACCACAATTTCCATGCAGTTTCAAGTCAAAGTAAATTATATCTGCAACGGGAGCTCCACCTCAAACACGGAGCCTTGTCCCGGAACGCTTTCTACCGTTACCGTACCCTCGCACAAATCCACTATACGCTTTACAAGTGCAAGCCCGAGCCCGTTTCCGTCCGCCTTACGCGTGGTGTCTCCCTGATAAAACTTTTCAAATATGTGCTTTTGGACCTCTTCGTCCATACCGCATCCGTTGTCTGCCACGGATACCTTTACGGAATTTTCGCCGGAAGTCATTATTATTGTAATAATTCCGTTTTCGCCCGTAAATTTGACCGCATTGCCTATAAGATTATACCACACCTGATAAATAAGCGCCTCATTGTTGTTATAGCTTTGCTTCGGCAGATCTATGTCAAAGCTTATATTTTTGGCTTCCCATACGTTTTCAAGCGCAAGCACGGCTTTTCTTATCTGCTCGTCAAGACGGTATGTTTTTTTATCTGTAATCATCTGCTGATTCTCAAGCTTGGACATATTCAAAACGTTTCCGCACAAAACAGAAAGTCGTTCCGAATTATCGATTATCTTGTTTATGTACTCATTGCTTTTGTCCTCGGAAATATTCCTGTCCTGAAGAAGCATCGCATACCCCTGAATCGCAGCTATCGGGGTCTTGAACTCATGAGATACGTTTACCACAAAATCATTCCGGAGCGTTTCTATTCCGTCAAGCTCCTTTGCCATCGCATTAAAACTGGATGACATATCGCTCACTTCGCGTATCAGACTTTTTTCGGGCAAGCGCACGGAAAAATCACCTCTTGCAACCTGTCGGAACATTTTGCTCATATGCGTAAGCGGCTTAAGTATTTTTTTCCCGACAAGAACGGAAATCGATGTGCCTATCAATATGCTTATTATAAACAACAAAAAAATATACAGTCTGCTTATGGACTCCCTGTATTGACCGTCACTGTAATCATATATAATGCTTACCACAGTATAAATTATACACATAGTCAAAACCAATATAAGAAATACAACAACCGAAAAATACACCCACAATCTGGGCGACTTTCTTTTTTTCATATCCGAACACAAATCCTTTCGTTACGTTTTTCTGACCGCTTTATAGCCCAGTCCGCGTATAGTGATTATTTCAAAGTCTTTGTTATCTGCAAAGCGTTCTCTTAGCCTGTTTATGTGAGTATTTATGGTTCTGTCGTCCGTTTCGGAATCAAGCCCCCATATTTCATCCATGAGCTGCTGTCTTGTGAATATTTTTCCCGGATATGAAAGAAGCTTATATATGAGTAAAAATTCCTTCTGTGGAAGCATATATTCTGTACCCGCCGTACTGACCGTCATTGAATCGTAATCCAGCACGGTAGTTCCCACCGTTATTTTTTTATCGTTTATTATCTTAGCTCTTCTGAGAAGCGCTCCCACCCTGAGTACAAGCTCGTTTACGTTTATCGGCTTAACCATATAATCGTCCGTACCCAGATAAAAGCCCTTCTGCATCGCGTCATAGTCATCCTTAGCGGTTACCATCAGAATAGGCATTGTGTAATTTGAATCGCGCAGAGCCTTTGTAAGCTCATATCCGTCCATGTTGGGCATCATTATGTCCGCAACAATAAGATCAATATACTCCTTGTCTATTATGTCCAGAGCCTTTTCTCCGTCCGCCGCGGAAAAACATCTGTAACCGTTCTGTGTGAGCACTGCATGAAACAGTTCTCTGAGATCCTTGTTGTCTTCAACTATAAGAATATTAAACATTGCAATTACCGGATTTAACGAACCTTTCAGTATTATTTATACTCTGTAAAATCTCAGGTTATATTCTTGCGACTCCCGTGGCGTGTGCTGCTTCAATCACCGCATCGGCAACAACTTTGGCAACTCTTTTGTCAAGCGCAGGCGAAATAATGTTTTCCGGAGAAAGCTCATTATCCGGAATAAGAGACGCAAGAGCAAACGATGTCGCAACTTTCATTTCCTCGTTTATACACGACGCACGGCAATCAAGCGCACCTCTGAATATTCCCGGGAAAGCAAGCACATTGTTTATCTGATTGGGGAAATCGGATCTGCCCGTACCCACAACCGCCGCACCTGCTTTTTTTGCAAGATCCGGCATAATTTCCGGCGTCGGATTCGCCATTGGGAATACAATGGCTCTTTCTGCCATAGACTTTATCATATCTTCCGTAACAACGCCCGGCGCGCTCACTCCTACGAATACATCCGCACCTTTCATAGCGTCTGCAAGCGAACCCGTAATACACTCTTCATTTGTAATCGCCGCCATTTCCGCGTGAGCGCTGTTCAGGGATCCGTCTTTACGGCACAGTATTCCGAACCTGTCCACCATAACAAGGTGCTTTATACCGAGATTAAGCAAGTGCTTGCCTATTGCAATGCCTGCCGAACCTGCACCGTTTATTACAACCCGCACATCCCCCATATTTTTTCCGACAACCTTAAGCGCATTTATAAGCGCCGCCGCCACTACTATCGCCGTACCGTGCTGATCATCGTGAAATACGGGAATATCGCATATTTCTTTTAATTTCTTTTCTATTTCAAAACATCTCGGCGCACTTATATCTTCAAGATTTATTCCTCCGAACGAACCCGACATAAGATATATTGTACGCACAAGTTCATCCACGTCCTTTGTTCTGAGGCATATCGGGAATGCGTCAACATCCGCAAATTCCTTGAACAGAGCGCATTTACCCTCCATTACGGGCATTCCGGCTTCCGGACCTATATCGCCCAAACCCAACACTGCCGTGCCGTCCGTTATAACCGCAACAAGATTGGATCTTCTTGTAAGCTCCCACGATTTATTTACATCGTCCCGTATTTCAAGGCACGGCTGTGCAACTCCCGGCGTATATGCCAGAGAAAGATCTTCCCTGCTTTCAACCTTTACGCGCGACACAACCTCTATCTTGCCTCGCCACTCATAATGCTTTTTCAATGATTCTTCGCGTATATCCATAATATTATCAATGCGTCCTCAAAAGACGCCCCTTTCTTTCAGAAAAATTGTTATTTATAAATGCGGTTTTACACCATTTCTTCCGGATGGAAATATTTATCGAAATCCGCTTCGCCAAGATATCCGAGCTGCACGCACGCCTCGCGCAACGAAAGATTTTCCCCGTGAGCCTTATGTACCACGCGGGCAGCGTTTTCATATCCTATATAAGGCGTCAGAGCAGTCACGAGCATCAGCGAATTATGCAGATTACCTCTCATTTTATCCTTTACCGCCTTTATTCCGCATACGCAGTTCTTTTCAAACGATATGCACACGTCCCCGAGAAGTCTTACCGACTGCAAATAGTTGTATATGCATACGGGCATGAACACGTTGAGTTCAAAATTTCCCTGTGATGCCGCAATTCCTACCGCTGTATCATTTGCCATTACCTGCACCGCAACCATTGTTACAGCCTCGCACTGCGTCGGGTTTACTTTACCCGGCATTATCGAAGAGCCCGGTTCGTTTTCCGGTATTGTTATTTCGCCCAGACCGCAACGCGGACCGCTTGCCAGCCAGCGGATATCGTTTGCTATTTTCATGAGGTCGCACGCAAGAGCCTTTAACGCGCCGTGCGAAAAAACAAGCTCATCCTTTGACGTCAGCGCATGAAATTTGTTTTCCGCCGTATAAAATTCAGTACCTGTAACTGCACAAATCTCCTTTGACACGGCAACATCGAATCCCTTGGGCGCATTGAGTCCCGTGCCTACCGCCGTTGCCCCGAGAGCAAGTCTGCGCAAAGGTTCAAGCGCCGTTTTTATCAGCTCCGAATCCTTTTCCAAAGAGCTTCTCCAACCGCTTATTTCCTGAGAAAACGTTATCGGTGTAGCGTCCTCCAGATGAGTTCTTCCGCTCTTTACTATTCCTTCGTTTTCTTTTTCGAGACGCAAAAACGTATTTATCAATTTATCTATTGCCGGCAAAAGTTCGCGCTCCGTTTTGCACACCGCCGCTATATGCATTGCCGTCGGGAACGTGTCGTTTGACGACTGCGACATATTGACGTCGTCATTCGGATGCAAAAGCTTTTCCCCGGCAATTTCGTTTCCTCGGTTTGCTATGACTTCATTTGCATTCATATTGCTCTGAGTGCCGCTTCCGGTCTGCCATACTGCAAGCGGAAAATGTGCGTCAAGCTTGCCGTCAATTACTTCCCGCGCGGCTTTTGATATCGCATCAAGTTTTTTATCCGTCATTCTGTTCGGAACAAGGCCTGCATTCGCACGGGCTGCCGCAAGCTTAAGTATTCCGAAAGAATGTATTACATCAACAGGCATTTTTTCTATGCCTATTCTGAAATTTTCAAGACTGCGCTGAGTCTGCGCCCCCCAGTATTTATCTGCCGGAACTTTTACCTCACCCATCGAATCATGTTCAATACGGTATTCCATAGTTTGTTATACCTTTCTATATATACTGCAATAATAACTATACCTTTATATTTTATCATAGTTTACGGTCTTTTGCAACATCAAAAGAAATATAATAATTGCACGCTATTTAACAGTTCGGGTACCAATGTGAAATTGTAAAGTTTTCAACATTAATTTGAAAACTTATCAACATATGCCTATGTTTTCAACATAAAAACCTGCTTTATCGTATAAAAATAAATAAATCAACACAGTTTTCGACATTATAAGTTGAAAACTGCATTTTATAGGTTGAAAACGTGTTTTTACGCGTTGAAAAAAAGAACGGCAATATAAATACAGCCGTTCTTTTTGTTATATTACATATAATTACATTTATTATCATTCCGGTAATTGTTCATTTTCTTTTTTTCTTGAGCTTATGTAACGTGTCCACTTTATGTAGCCATACGTCGTATTTGTAAAGTATCCCAGCTTAAGAACCAGAAGAACGTACTGTCCCGAAATTATATTTATTACCGACTCAAGTGCAGCGCATATATACCATGCAATCCACTGTTCGCGGAAACGGAAAAGTATAAACAGACCGTTCGCAACGCCCACCGCGGAAGCGCACGCATCAATATAGCACACTGCGTTTGCAAGAGCCTTATCACCGTTAAACAAATCCGAAGTAATGTCAAGCCCCGAAAGCAGATATCCTACAACAACCGTCCATACAAATATTCCCGCAATAATAAGCACCGCGCCCCAGCCGCTGAGCTTTCTGACCTGAGTAAGTTCATCATCCTTCTTATCGGGATGCTTATGCCAGTTTATGAAGCTTATTATGTCAATCGGAAGCCAGAAGAAAAGCGTCGTTGCCATGGTTGCAAATCTGTATGCAAGAAGTATGCATATAAGAATTTCGGTTATCTCCACAAAAACCGACACTATAAAGTTCCACTTGCTCTGCTTTGAAATAAGAAGCTCGCAAAGAATATTAAGAAACGTATCCAACAGATAAAGCGCCATTATCCATATGCCGTTTATACCGTTGCAGTCCTCTTCGGGGAACAGTATCGACACCACGCACGCAAGAACAAGTATCGTCATGAACCAGACTTTTTCATACAATGTAAAAAATTTCGCCCAGAACGTTATTACCGCAAGCCCTGCTGCCAAAAGAATAATCGCTATCGCTGCATTAAAATACGGGCTCTGCTCATCCGCATAAATATCTTTTGCGGCTTTGGCAATATCATCTTCCGTTGCCTCATGATCAAACGCAACAAAATGTCCGTCGTCAAGCTCATAAACATAACCGATAATCGTATTTCCGTCAAGCTCCTGCCACTGCTCATACGTATAGTTTACCGTACAAGTATATTTGCCGTCGTATGCTTCATATTCAACCGCACATACCGTATCGTCTTCCGAGTAATCTTCTTCCTCTGCCGTCATTGTTCTGACAAACTCACAGCTTTCAATAAATTTATAGCTTTCTACCTTGCGGTTTACGTTTACGGCACCTATAACCGTCAAAACAATTGCCAGCAATGTCATTATTGCTATCAGAACCGCTTCCACATAAAATATAACACTCTTTTTTTTCACAATATAAATCCTTTACCGTTTGTTTTTTATCAAAGCTTCACAAGACCGTTTTCGTAAAGCATTTCAAGACTCATCATTATACCGAGCTTGGCATGAGGCCACGTAAGCCCTCCCTGGAAGAAAACCGCATACGGCTCACGCACAGGTCCGTCCGCACTGAGCTCTATGGATGAGCCCTGAACAAAAGCTCCTGCCGCCATTATTACGTCCGAATTGTATCCCGGCATAGCATACGGTTCGGGAACAACATAGCTGTCAACAGGCGCCGCCTTCTGTATTCCCCGACAAAAGGCTATCATTCCCTCGGCAGACCCGAGAGCCACAGACTGAATTATGTCATGTCTTTCTTCCGAAGCGTTAGGCACAACGTCAAACCCGAGCTTTTCATAAATATTGGCTGCAAAAACACCTCCTTTTACAGCGCTCGCCACAACG
>CAJLXE010000092.1 GCA_905210525.1 uncultured Clostridia bacterium
AGTACGGCGGATGGCTTCCCACAAAGGAATTCGAAGAGCAAGGTATAGAAGAAAGAATAGAAAGCTACGACAGCACTTCATTCTGGAATGAATTAATTCACCGACTGGCACTCAGAGATGTTGCCCTCACTCTCAACACGGACAATCCTGACATTGTTATGGAAGCGATACTGGACAGAACCGATGAATATGAAGAGTTTTTTGAAAATAACGATTTAAGTAACGTAACAATAAAAAATATGAAGCCTATGAGAAAAAATTACGAAACGTTCCGCTCTATGGATATAGGCGAAGTTGATATGTGCGATTGCGACGACTGCACCAATGATGACGATGACGAACACGGATGTGATTGCGGTTGTGAACATCATCACACACATTGAATCACAATAAAAATCAACACTCGCGGAGACATTGCGCTCCGCGTTTTTGTATATGCAAAAACTTCGCATTGCAACGTATAAAGTTAAAATATTTAAGCAATAAATTTCGCTCCCGATACAGTATAAAATATTCCGTTTATCCCCCCGAATGAACAAAAAACAATTCTTTCTCGCATTGGTTTTCCGTCATACCGGTATGCGCTCCCGATGTCTGATATTTTGCAAATATTTTGTGTTGCACTTCAGACAGACAGACAGAAAATATTATACACCGATATTGACAATTCAGATAAAAAATGGTAAACTTTAAATATATTATAAATTAATTCAAAAGGAGAAACCGTATGAAGTGTCCATATTGTTCAACGCCCGATACGCGAGTTACAGACAGCCGTTCGGATGATGAAAACTGTTCTATAAAAAGACGCAGAGTATGTCCGAATTGCGGTAAAAAATTCACGACATACGAATATGTCGAAAGACCTACAATATATGTTGTGAAAAAAGACGGCAGAAGAGAACTTTTCGACCCGGATAAAATAAAACGCGGTCTTATAAAAGCCTGCCAGAAACGTCCCGTTGCAATAGAAGAAATAGACCGCATAACAAATAAAATAAAAGAAAAAGTAGACTCTGCAATGGAAAAGGAAATAGATTCCTCGGTCATAGGCGAATACGTAATGCAGGAGCTTAAATCTTTGGACGATATCGCATATGTCAGATTTGCCTCGGTTTACCGCCAGTTCAAGGATATAAACAGTTTTATCGACGAAATAAATGAATACATAAAAAAACAGCATTAAAAGATGAATAATAATAACAATATAAACAACAGAAGAAAACGGAACGATACAGGAAAACAGCGCAACGTCTCCGCAACGGTGCGGTCGGATATACGCCGTTCGGATTCAAATGCAATCAAAAGACGCAATAAGACAAGGCGTTCCGCAAAAAGGAAGTCCGGAATAAGAATAGGTGGCTTTATTATACGCCCGAGACTTATAATAGGTTTGGCAATAATTGTCGCGGCAATTATCATAATAATAAATATATCCCCAAAAGAACCGGAGTGCTATGAGCTTAACAAAAGCAGCATAACCATTTACGAAGATGCGCGGGCATTGCTTATAAAAAGCGAACGCGGGTACTCATATCCCGAGGAGTCAACGGTCATATCACGCGTAAATGACGGCACGCTTGTAAATTCCGGAGATAAAATAGCGGTGATAAGAACGGCAAATTTTAACGACGACTGGTATGCACAGCTTGAAATTGCAAGACGAAACACAATAAATTATATGCTTGAAAGGCTTTCGGACGAAAATGAAACGCTGAAAAACGCGCTTGATATCGTGGATTCGCAAATAGAAAGCATCTCAAATGATATGATAAATACTCTTGCATATGAGCCGTCACGGTATAATGAATATTCCGAAAAGCTCAGACAGCTTTACATCGAAAAGCGTGATATGGTTCTGGAGGTTTTCGGTACAGATAAAAACATTACCGATTATCTTAACAAGGAACAGATAATACAAGATAAAATAGATTCCTGCACACAGAACGTTTACGCACTTAAATCCGGCATGGTGTCGTATAATGCGGACGGATATGCCAATTTGTACAATTATGAAAATATAGACGCCGTAACGCAAACCGCATTCCACAACATACTCAAAGATAATTGCTCTTTATCCATAAAAAACTCGCGATCCTCTTGTGATTATTTCATTTCGGATATGACTAAATGTTATATAATCATGGAAGGAACCGGAAATACGCTTAAATACATACAGGTCAACGATGAAGCAATTATACGTATTGATAACGGCGACTTGCAGTATATAGCAACAGTGCGCAAAGCCGAACACGGCAGTGAAAGTTCCTTTATATCGGTTGAACCCATCGGTTCCTTTCCCGAAATGTACAGAGAGAGGACATTGGATATTACCGTACAGAAAACATGGTCCGGACTTGTGGTTCCCAAAGAACATATAGTCAAGAAAAAAGACAAAACCGGAGTTTACGTGTATGCCGACGGCAAAAAAACTTTTGTGCCGATCACCGTACTTGTGGAAAATGAAAATGTAGTGATTCTGGATACTACTTCTGTCGACAATACTTTTGTTCAGGGCATGATGATAGTTAAACAGAAATAATCCATAATAAAACATAATATGACTGATATTATAAAACTGTGAACCCGGACTGGTTCACAGTTTTAGTTTTATATAAGCAAATCTCTTTTGAAATTAACATTTTACTCTTCATAATACTTTGCCTGCATGGAAAACATTTTCTTATAAATTCCGTTATCAATATCCAGAAGCTCCTTATGAGTTCCATACTCGGCTATTGTTGCATTCGCAAATACAGCAATCTTATCCGTAAAACGTGTTGAAGAAAGACGGTGCGAAATGTAAATCGAAGTTCTTCCGTTTGCAAGGTCATGAAAGTTACGGTATATATTATACTCCGCAATAGGATCAAGAGCCGACGTAGGCTCATCAAATATTACAATAGGAGCGTTACGGTAAACAGCACGTGCAATCGCAATCTTCTGTCCTTCCCCACCCGAAAGCTCTATTCCGTCCGGATCAAATTCTTTGTACAAATATGTATCAGCACCGTGCGGCAAGGTTTTTATTCTGTCTTCAAGTCCGCTTTTCTTTATGGCGTCTTCAAGTCTTGCTTTGTCACACTCTGTGTCCATCGAAATATTCTCTTCAACCGTAAAGCTGAAAAGAGAAAAATCCTGAAATACAACGCCGATCAAATTATAATACTCTTCCAACGGAATATCTTTTGCAGGTATTCCGTTGATTAAAATTTCTCCCGCCGTAGGTTCATAAAAACGGCAGAGCAATTTTACAAATGTAGTCTTTCCCGCACCGTTGACGCCGACAACAGATAAAGTCTCGCCTCGTTTAATTGTAATATTGATATGTTCAAGTATCATACGATCCGTTTTCGGATACATAAACGATACGTCACGAAATTCAATTTCCGCATTTTCTGTAATATCAATATGTGTATGTCCGCCGCTTTCCTTTGCTTGTCGGGCAAAATCAATGCATTTTCTGTAATCGCGCAAATACCATGATGTTTGAAAAATCAGATTCGACCAGTTGCTTGAAATTCCTATAATGCATGAAGAAAATGTTCCCGCGGCAGTCAGATACATTGAAAAATCGCCGACCGTCATCGATCTGTAAATCACCTCCAAAGCCAGAATCAAGTAAATAGCCACATCCTGAATTATTGATATCGCACCGCCTATGCTTTGATTGCCGAGAACTTTCTTTAAATGATTTTTTTCAAAAGGATAAATTGTATTCTTCCAGCTTGCCTGTGCGCCGTTGTATATCCAATCCTCAAGATTATTTACACGCGCTTCCTTACCCATCTGAGCATCGCTCATAAGCGTCATGTAATATCTGTTTTCGCGGCTTGTCGTTATCCACTCTTCATTATGATTATACGATAATGTCTTAAATCTATAATCCACTATATATTTTGCAACCGACGTTGCAACTATTACCGCAAGTATTACGGGATTCAACGTCAAAACAACGGCGCCTATTCCGAATACGGTAAGGAAAGAGCCGACTATATCCGCAGAAAAACGGAGTACGCTGTCAAATCGGTTTTCCTGTGCAAGCCATATGTAGTCATGCATAACAGGATCTTCAAGTGTGGAGTAACTCATATCGGTTACGGATTCAGCAAGAAGCTTCTGCATTTCAAAATTCAGTTTATTGTGCTCTGTTGAATCACCTCTTGATAAAAGCAATTCAATCAAACTTAGTATTAAGGACAACGCAGCCATAGCAAATGCATATGCAAACACGAGTTTAAACCTTTTGCCATCGGTAATTTCGTTTAATATTTCACGGACAAAAAATATAGGAACTACGGTTTTTATACTTCTGACAATCAAAAGCGGAATACGATATAAAAATATTTTTTTGTCTGCTTTCCAAATAAATTTATACGCAAAAAATAAATTATTGAAACATTCTTTAAGTGCACCGTCACTTTCACGTTTCCGTCTCTTGTTTTGTGATGCACTTTTTTTATTTTGTTTTTTCAAGAAGCATCTGCCTCCTCTGTATCTTTTTTTACATAATAATAAGCCTGTTTTTTAAACATATCCGCATAAATTCCGTCTTTTTCCATAAGTTCGCAATGCGTACCGCGCTCGACAAGTCTTCCGTCCGCAAATACAGCAACAGAATCGCAAAATTTAACGCTTGCCAGTCTGTGCGATATGTAAATAGAGGTCTTTTCTCCAATTATACTGTTAAAACGTTCATAGAGATTTGTTTCCGCTATCGGGTCAAGCGATGCCGTAGGTTCATCAAGAATTACTATCCGTGCCTCTTTATAATATGCCCTCGCGCAAGCGAGCTTTTGTTCCTCGCCGCCTGAAAATCTCACTGTTTCTTTATCGTATATGTTATCGAGTATAGTATCAAATCCTTTTTTCAATAATGAAATGCGGTTATTCAGACCGCTCTTCTCCACAGCATCAATAAAGCGTTCTTCATCGTATCGATTATTAAGAACAATATTTTCACGTATCGACGAAAGCCACAGCAACTGATAATCCTGAAAGACAACAGCCAATAATTTGCGGTAATCTTCAGGCTTTATCGTGGCAATATCCACACCGCCCACAAGAATCCTGCCTTTCGTAGGCTCATAGAGTTTACAGAGCAGTTTGATAAATGTAGATTTGCCCGCTCCGTTATAGCCTACAACAGACAAACGCTCTCCTGCTTTTATCTTGATATTGATATCCTTGAGAACATATCTGTCGGTATTCGGATACATAAAAGATACGTTTTCAAATTCAATGTCATATTTGCCGTTTGTAGGCTCATCTCCCGATATGGTTTCGCGTTCTTCGCCTTTATGCTTTGTGTATTGAAGAAATTCTCTGTAATCATCCACATATTTTGAAAGGAGCGTCAGATTCGGGAAACGTTTTATCAGTCCTGTAAATGAACCTGTAAATGCCGTTACAGCTCCGAGAAACACGCTGAACGAGCCTATTGTTATTCCGCCTGATATGGCAAGATACGCACAATATCCGTAAATCACCACTGTCTGAACAAAGCCCACAACCATACTCAAAACATCGTATTTAAGATTCTTGTTCTGTTTTTCATTAAAAATACTTAAATAACGTGAAGTTTCATTGTCAAATTTTTTTATAAGCCATTTTGAAGCGCCGTTTATACGCAATTCATTTCCGCCCCGTATTCCCAACATCATATCAAATATATATGAGTAACGTCTTGAAAAATGCGTCAGCAACGGTTCATATTCGTATCCTGTTTTATTTAATTTGCGGGCAATGTACGCGTTTATACCTATAACCGCCAAAATTATTGCAATAATAACCGGATGCAGCGATGCAACTATATAAGTATAACCCGCAAGCTGCACAGCATTGGAAATGAATCCCAACACAGTTTCTTCCGCAAATCTGTCAGGATTCAGTTGATCAATACAACGGTCTGCAAGCTCACGAACCTTGCCGTTCTCTAAATTCTCATAGTCCATATAAAGCCATTGTTTTTGATAATACATATCAATATCGTGTGAACATTTTAACGATTTCATATTTCTGCACCGATCCAACACACGTGAAATAACGCTGAAAAAAACTATAACACCGGCATAAAGTGCAATATATTTCAGCGTTACATCCGGACGGCGCTGCCCGGCGAGTTCATCAAGAATGTACTTTGGCATAATAAGCAGCGCAAACGGCTGAACGGTGTTTATTACGAATTGAATTATCATAAAAAAATACGTATTCCGAGCCAACTGCCAGGAATGATGAAACATAAAATTCATGTTTTTAAGAAAATTATTTGCCTTTTCCTTTTTCATATATATCCCTCAAACATGATGCAATATAATATATTCAAAAATATGTCCTGCACCATTATACAGTTAATAATTCATAATATAAAAATGTGCAGACCGATACTCTCATCAATCCGCACATACAAACTCTTTAATATCTGATTTATTATAATACACAGAATTCCTGCAAAAGTATATAAATTTCTCGTAATGTTCATGATCATATGGTGTTATTTTATTCTGCCTGTTCTTATGTGTAATCCTATACATTGCCGTTTTTCTGTCAAATTTATTATACTCATTATAGTCCGAATTTCGGTTTTCTGTTAACAAATCAATATTGCTTCATGAAAAATAATGTGATTTTCTAAAAGTTTAATGATACATGATATA
>CAJLXE010000093.1 GCA_905210525.1 uncultured Clostridia bacterium
AGTGCTTTTTATAGCTGCGCTTGCCCTATCGCATATGGCACTTGCTTTTTCGGGTGCGGTGTTTGTATCGGCGCCGGCGGCGGCGTACGCTTTAGGGAAAAACAGAAAGCAAAAAGAAATAACTCTTTCGGCGGAAGAAGAGGATATAATAGATTTTACGGCAAAGGGTGCGTGGAATTATTTCAAAGAGTTTTGTACGGAACAGACAAATTATCTTCCGCCGGATAATTTTCAGGAGGAACCGTACAAGGGTGCTGTTATGCGCACATCGCCTACCAACATAGGAATGATGCTTTGCGGATGCGTTGCGGCTGAAATACTCGGCTATATAAACGTAAAGGACGCAGCAAAAATGATTCACGGAGCACTGTCGTCTCTTGCCAAAATGGAAAAATTCAACGGGCATCCTTATAATTGGTACGATATAGTTACCCTTAAGCCGCTCAGACCTCTGTTTGTATCAACTGCCGATAACGGTAATCTTGCGTGCTGCCTTGTTGCTGTAAGGCAGGCGATTGAAGGATATAAGCCGTGTGTTACGGATCCCGATGTTATTGTAATGCTTAACGAAAGTCTGAATATTATCCGTTCGGTACTCAGGGATATGGATTTTTCAATGCTGTATGACAGTAAGAAGGACCTGTTTTCGGTGGGATACGACGTGCAGGAACAAAGACTTTCGGAATATGCTTACGATATGTTTGCTTCGGAAGCAAGGCAGGCAAGCTTTTATGCGCTTATAGCAGGTCAGGCGCCCATAAAGCATTGGAGGCGTTTGTCAAGAATAGTCGTAAAACGTAACGGAAGGTATATTCTTAAATCGTGGAGCGGTTCCATGTTTGAATATCTTATGCCGGCACTGCTTATGCGGACATATGACAAAACGTTATGGAGCAATGCTTTTAACGGAATAATAGGAGAACAGATCCGTTATGCAGGCAAGGCAAAGAGACCGTGGGGTATATCGGAATCGGGTTATTGGCTTTTTGATTCCGAAAAGTATTATCAGTACAAAGCTTTCGGAATACCGTATGCCGCAGTTCGTTATACAAAGACAGAAGAATATGTTGCGGCTCCTTACGCAACGGCGCTTGCGTTGGAATTTGCACCGTATGCGGCGGCAAAGAATCTCATAAGGCTCAAAAACATGGGAATGTGCTCAAGATTCGGGTTTTATGAGGCAGTGGATATGTCCGGAGAAACAAAAAATATAATAAAATCACACATGGCTCACCATGAAGGAATGAGTCTTATAGCGGCGGCAAACTGTCTGAAAAAAAACTGCATTGTCGATTTGTTTCATTCCGCGCCGGAAGTGAAGGCGGGGGAAATACTTCTTCAGGAAAAACTGCCGGATGTTATACAGCCCGATGCCGCGCCGAGAAAGACAACCGATAAGGCGCCGGATATTTATGTGAGAAATATCGAAGAAAGCTTCAGCGGAATAACGGGGCGTCCGCACTGCGCAATGCTTACAAACGGCTCTCTGAGTATGGTGGTGAGCAATTCCGGAGCAAACGTTTCATTTGCGGGAGATATTATGCTTAATAAATGGAAAAGCGATGCTGTGAGCGAGGCTTACGGTCACTTTATATTTATCAAGGATTCGCGCAGTGATATGATATATTCGGTTACGCCGTCGCCGATTTACGGCAGAAGCTCATACAGCAGCGTTACGTTTAAGCCGGACAGCATAGCCTTTGCAAGAAAAGCCGGAGGAATCCGCACGGACCTGAATATAACCGTATGTCCGGACCGCAACGCTTCGATATTCAGGCTTTTGATAAAAAATACTCATAACAGAGCAAAAAATATTGTTGCGGCAGATTATTTTGAGCCTTGTCTGGAAACGTGGGAAGAGAACAATTCTCATCCGGCATATTCGGATATGTTTACGGAAACGCGTTTTATTAAAGAAAACAATATAATAGTAACCGAGAGGATTCCTCATACGGAGGGAAAGTCAAAGCAGTACGCCGCCGTTATGGCAGTTTGCTCCAAGGCAAAGGCGGTATATCCGGTGATGTCGAGGTATGATTTTATCGGACGAAACAAAACGGTTGCAGCTCCGCATTTTGCGGATAAGGATTTTGACTTTGATGCGGTGTCAAAAAACGGCCTTTTCCCATGCGCCGCTCTCGGGGTACAGCTTGAGCTTGCACCCGGCGAAAGCGCCGAAGTGATTTATGTTATTGCATATGCGGAAAATTATTCGGATATTCTTAACATTACACAGTATTTTACTGCGGAAAGCAATTCTGCCGGGGCATTTGAGCTTGCGTTTGAACACGCAAAGATACTCACGCAATATAAACGCATAGAAGCAAAACAGTATAAGCTTATAAACAGCATACTGTCTGCACTTTATTATCCTCAGGCATATAACAGAACCGCAACGCCGTGCAGTAAACCTTTGCTGTGGCAGTTCGGCATATCGGGAGATTTGCCCATAATATGCTGTAAGACGTCGGGAGATGATCTTGGCGGTCTGAAGCTTATGCTTAAAGTATTTGAATATATATCATCGGGAAACGTAAAAGCGGATCTTGTTGTAATAACGGGGGATGACGGATATCATAAAAGCAATTACGATGCGGTGCATGAGCTTATAGCGACGTCTGCCTGCAGGGACATGATAGGTAAAAAAGGCGGAATATTTATTATAAGAAACGAGCTTAACCCTCATGAGTGCGATACGATTTCAAAATGCGCGGCGGTATCGGTTTACGGAAGTGAATCACGCATATATGCTCAGTTAATTTCGGAAGAAAGATATATAAGAAAAGAAAACGTTGCGATATTACCCGGATTTACGGGGAAAAACACATCAAAAGAAACAGTGCGCCCGGATCTTTTGTTCTTTAACGGCTACGGGGGCTTTGATGCTGAGAAAAACGAATACACGATTCTTCTTAACGACGGAATCAACACGCCTGCACCGTGGTGCAATGTGTTGGCGAATCAGGTGTTCGGCAGCGTGGTGACAGAAAGCGGGGGCGGTTATACCTGGTACAAAAACAGCAGAGAAAACAAGCTTACATCATGGTGCAACGATCCTGTAAGCGATGTTCAGTCGGAAGCGGTATATATAAAGGACGATTCGGCAATGCAGTATGTTACGCCGTCAAGAATAACCGATAAAACGGGACGTTATACGGTGTCATACGGACTTGGCTATGCAAAGTACCGTCGTTGTGCAAATAAGCTGGATGTAACGCAGACTGTTTTTGTGCCGCCGTCGGACAGTATAAAAGTATCTTTGCTTGATATTAAAAATGAAAGCGATATTGCAAAAAAGCTTTCGGTGTATTACTATGCGGACTGCAATTTATCTTCGGCAGTGTCGCGGATAAGAGACGACATTGCGGTGACGCAATCGGAATCGGATGGAATAATTTATGCAAGAAACCTGAATATTCCCGAAAACGGGTATATGTTTATGGGGTGTACCGGTAAATCGGATGCATTTTTATCACGCAAGACAGACTTTTTCGGCAGAACGGGAAACTTTGCTCATCCTAAAGCCTTGGATTATTCTACATGGAAAAATTCGGGGGACAAAGGCACTGCGGATTGCATGGTAATAAAAAAATCAATAGAGGTAAAACCGCATTGTTCAGAAAAATTGGTGCTTGTTCTCGGAGGCGCTGAAAGCGTTCAGGCCATACGCGTACTGAAAAATAAATATTCGTCTGTTTCGGGCGCCGAAAATATGTTTAAGGATACAAGCGGTTATTATACGGATGTTACAAGACCGTTCAGGATAACGACAAACAACAGCGCGCTTGATATGCTGTTCAATAATTTCCTTATGTATCAGGCTTATGTCTGCCGATACAATGCAAAAACGTCGTTTTATCAGTGCTCGGGAGCATACGGATTCAGAGATCAGCTTCAGGATGTGCTTGCTTTTATGTATTGCGACAGAAACGAAGCGCGTAAGCATATTTTAAGAGCAGCACGTCAGCAGTTTGAAGAGGGTGATGTGCGGCATTGGTGGCACGAAAGCACGGGCTGGGGAATAAGAACAAAAATATCGGACGACATGGTATTTTTACCGTATGTAAGCTGTGAATATGCTCAATTTACGGGCGATATGCAGATTTTTGAAGAAAAAGTGCCGTTTGTTAAAGGTCAGGAAATACGCGAAGGCGCAAAGTCTGATTTCGGAAGAGCATATTTTTCCGATAATACGGCGACTCTTTATGAACACTGTATGCTGGCGCTTAAGAAATCTTTCAGAATAGGTTCGCACGGACTTCCGCTTATAGGAACGGGAGACTGGAATGACGGATTTGACAGGATAGGCGAAAACGGAAAGGGTGAAAGCGTATGGCTTGCGTTTTTCATTCACTGGGTAATGCGTAAGTTTGTAAATATATCTGCTTTCTTTAATAAAACAGAGGATATGAAATTTATTGCGGAGGCCTGCAATATGCTTGAAAGCGGAATAAAGCAGAGTGCGTGGGACGGAGCGTGGTACAGACGCGCATATTACGATGACGGAACGCCGGTAGGAAGCAGTGAATCCGACGAATGCAAGATAGACGTAATTGCTCAGGCATGGGCGGCTATTGCGGATATAACCGAGCGCGAGAAAGTAACAAAAGCTCTTGAATCTGCGGAAAAGTATCTTGTGGACGAAGAAAACGGAATAGTAAAGCTGTTTTGGCCTCCGTTCAAGAATACACAACGGAATCCCGGGTATATAAAGGCATACAAAAGCGGCATAAGAGAAAACGGCGGGCAATATACGCATGGTGCGATATGGCTTGCGGCGGCTTATGCGGCGCGTAAAGAAGGGTCAAAAGCTCTGAGAATACTGAATATGCTGAATCCGGTAAATCATGCGTTGACGAAGTCCGATGCGGACAAATATAAGGTTGAGCCGTTTGTCGTGGCGGCAGACGTATATTCGGCAGAGGGCAGTGAAGGCATGGGCGGATGGACGTGGTATACGGGGTCGGCGTCATGGATGTATAAGGTAATAATTGAAGATATTCTCGGCATAAGAATAAAGGGCGATACAATGACAGTATCGCCGGTTGTTGACAAAACAATGCTTCCGTACAGGGTGGAATATGAGCACAGAAAAGACGGAACAACGTCGTTCTATACCATAGACGTTATTTCTTCAGGTTCGCAGAAAAGCTGTATGCTTGACGGAAACGAATGTGTGAACGGAATAATAGAGCTTGCTGCGGATGGGAAAAAGCACAAGATTGTTGTGGATATAAATACAGACTGAATCTCGGGTCTTCAAAGCTCGGGAAAATCGTTTCCGCGTATTATCGGAACAAGCTTGAAATCGGGTCTGCTTTCTGTTGCGGGCAGACCTGTACATAATTGGTAAATATCGCTTGCCAGTATGTCTATGTCGAACATACGGGTGTCGGCGATGGATTTTTTGTATGCCGGAACATTGGTTATTACGGGAATTGAGGAATGTTCTGTTATGTATTTTATAACATAGGATGATTCCTGCCTGAAACCGAGTATTCTTGCATAATGCGTATCTGTATTTTTTTTGCAGTGTTCAACGGTATCCTTTGTTATTCCGAGCAATATGTTGTACATTATTCGTTTTATCGCGGTTCTTGTGTAACGCTTCGAGTGAATATTTTCAATCATATCTTCAAAAGTGCCGTCAAATCTGTGTGTTATGAAAAGATTTTCAAGACCCTCGGTTATTCCGGAAATTTTGGCGAGAGAATCTGTGTTGTGTCTGAGCAGGGCGTATTTTATCATTCGGAAGAAATCGTCATCCTGCGCGTATTTTTTTTGCTGAGATATCATTTTTGCCGTTTTTGCAGACATTTTTCCGCTTAAGGTACTGAATCTGTTTTCTTTTATTGCCTTTCTTAAGGCTGTTGCCGACATATAATCGGAAAAACCGTTTTCATCGTGATATCCTGCGCCCATTCTGTGTACGGACACGGGCTGTATGGGGCTTTCAAATTGTATGAGTTTTTTTATGTATTCTATTGCAAGTATTGTGTTGGGTAATGACAGAGCCATTTTTTCTTCTTCCGAAAGGTTGAAGTATTTTGCTAAGGCATTGCTGCGCGCCTGTGCGAACGGCTGTTTTTCGTCGAGATTTCTTGCGAGTTCTTTTTTGAAGCTGTAAGGCTCGTCGGCGAGTACGGACGCTATTTTTCCGAGAAATGATAATTCCGTTTCCGCACCGAACGACAGATAATCAATGCATTTCAGAGAATCGAGTATTTTAACTCCCCCGAATGCAAAAAGCTCTGCCGACTGGAGTGCAAAAAGCGTCGGAAGTTCCAGAACCACGTCGGCGCCGCCCTCAAGAGCGAGTCTTGTTCTGAACTGTTTGTCATACATGGCAGGTTCGCCGCGCTGCACAAAATTTCCGGACATTATGCATATTACCGCATCTGAATGAGTCAATGCTTTTGTTTCCTGAATGTGGTATGCGTGTCCGGGTGTAAACGGATTGTATTCCGATATTACGGCGCTTATTTTCATGTCGAAATCCCTCCTTCTGAGCCGGTGATGTTTTAGCTTCGGTAATTTTTGAAAATTAATAATTGAAAGTTATGCTTAAATAAAATATTAATTGAAAATTGATATTATAATTTTATTATATAG
>CAJLXE010000094.1 GCA_905210525.1 uncultured Clostridia bacterium
TCTATGTATTGTTATAATTGTGTATTCTCGCTCAATTCAATCCATTCTTCGCTTGCCTTGTCAATCTCCGAGCATATTCTGTCATACTCTGCGGTTACCTCTTTCATTTTTGCGCTGTCTTTATATATTTTTTCATCAGACAAAAGGCTTTCCGTTTCCGTTTTTTTGGTTTCAAGTATTTCTATGCTTGCCTCAAGCTCTTTTATTCTCTTTTTTTGTTCTTTGATGATATTTCTGTTTTGTTTTTCTTTCTTTTGTTGCTTTTCAATAGCCGTTTTGGTTATTGTCTGCTGTTGGTCCTCGGAATCCTTATCGTTTTCGGATATTTTTTCTATATAGTCATCATAATTTCCTATATATTTTGTTATGACTCCGTTTTCCATCACATAAACATGATCTGCTATACGGTTTATAAAGTATCTGTCGTGAGAAACAGCTATAATTGTGCCGTCATAATCATCAAGGGCATTTTCGAGTATTGCTTTGGATTCCATATCAAGGTGGTTTGTAGGTTCATCCAGAAGCAAAAGATTATCATGTCTGAGCATAAGCTTCATAAGCATAACGCGAGCCTTTTCACCTCCGCTCAAAGACGATATCTTTTTGAACACATCGTCGCCCCTGAACAGAAAAACTCCTGCTATTTTCCTCAGCCTACTCAACTCGTACTCCGGAAATTCATCGTATATTTCCGATAAAATATCCTTATTTGCGTCAAGTGTTGCAACGGACTGGTCATAATATCCCACCGATACCCTTGTTCCGTAACGCACCTCTCCGGAATCCGGCTGAACAATTCCCTTTATTATTTTAAGCAACGTACTTTTTCCGCATCCGTTTTCACCTATTATTGCTATTCTGTCGCCTTTTCTCACGTGCATGGAAAAATCGCTGAACAAAGTATGGTTTGAATACGCTTTTGACACGTCTTCCACAAAAAGTACATCATTTCCGCTCTCTCTTTCCACACTGAACGACACCTTTATGGTTTCTTCCCTGAAGGGAGTGGTCATGAGCTTTATTTTATTGAGCTGTTTTTCGCGGCTGCGTGCCTGTTTTATGCTTTTTTCTCTGTTATAGCTCTTGAATTGGTCTATAATTCCCTGTAAACGGCGTATTTCCTTCTGCTGCAAATCGTACTGTTTTGACATTATTTCTTTAAGCTTCTGCTTTTTTTCGTAATATTCCGTATAATTTCCGTCAAAGTACAGCAATCCTTTGTTTTCTATTTCGGCTATTCCCGTGCACACGTTATCCAGAAAATATCTGTCATGTGATATAGTCAACACCGTACCGTTATAATTGTTAAGATGATTCTCAAGCCAGCGTACAACGTGTATATCAAGATGGTTTGTAGGCTCATCCAAAAGCATTATGTCCGGTTTTTGCAGCAATATCACGGCTAAAGCTATTCTTGTTCTTTGTCCTCCGCTGCACGTTGAAACAGGTTTATCAAATTCATCCTCGGAAAACCCGAGTCCGCGCAATACCCCCTTTATGTCGCTTCTGAATCTGTATCCGCCCTTACGTTCAAATTCATCGAGCATATTGCCGTACTGATCCATTGCGGCTGCATATTCGGGTTTATCCGAATCGGTTTCCGACAGAATAATTTCCTGCTTTCTTATCTTATTTTCGAGCTCTATTATGTAGTCAAACACATGGCTGAGCGTCTGTATTATAGTCTCGTCCGAATCTATAAGCGGGTGCTGTTCAAGATATCCGACCGTTACTCCCGAAGGAATCGACACCGATCCCTCCTGTGCGTCCGTAAGACCGGCTATAATTTTGAACAGCGTTGTTTTTCCGCATCCGTTTGAACCCACAAAGCCTATTTTCTCTCCGGAATTTACTCTGAGATCTATTTTTTCGAGCAAAACGTCTGTTCCAAATTCTTTTTTTATACCGTTTAACTGTAAAATTGTCATTATTGTTTATCTCTCGTGGCAAACTCAGACATTACCACACATCCCGACACTCCCTCCTGCCATTCAGACAGAGGTTTTCCGGCGCTTGTCAGAGGCAATTCCGAAATTTCGCCTATGGGAATGTACTGATGGCTTGAGTCCTCCTTTATTATCATTATTTCCTTTTCAATTTCTCTTGTAGCGTATGCTCCGACTATATTTTTTCCGTTCGAACCGTTCTTATTGAACTTAAATATACTTATTCCGACTCCTGCTCGTTTTTGCGGCGTAATCTGGGATGCAAGGAATGTTTTCGCATATCCGCCGTCTGATACTATAACAACCGAATATTTCGGTTTTATCAGACAAACCGCGCAAATAGAATCTCCCTCGCGCAATTTCATTGCTCTTACACCCTTTGACGTTCTGCCCATCTCGCTTATCTGTGATATCTCGCATCTGAGAGCCATTCCCTTTTCGGTGACAAAAATTACGTCTTCTTCATCCGTAATAAGCTGTGCCGAAATAATTTTATCGTTTTCATTCAGTTCGCACGCCCCTATCTTACTTCTGCTCGTTGAAAATGCGCTTAACGGCGTAATCTTGCACATTCCGTCTTTTGTCGTGAACAAAATTCTGCCGTTATCAAAATTTTTAACCGCAAATGCTCCCACAATTTTCTCGCTTCTGTCAAAAGATGAAAGAATATTCGTAATAGGCACGCCTCTCTCCTTCCATTTTGTGGTAGGAATATCTCCACTGCTTACGGAATAGCAATTTCCCATATCCGTAAAGAATACAATTTTGTGGTCGGTAGAAGTATGCATTACAAATTCGGTATAATCGCTCTTTCCCATTTCCATATCTTTAAAATTACCGTTTGAACGGTTGAAATGATTTTTCTCTATGGATTTTATTTCCTGATTATGCGTAATTGTAACCACAACGTCTTCGGACACAATAAAATGTTCCTCGGATATTGTTTTTTCCTTCTTGAGGGATATTATTTCGCTTTTTCTTGGATGTGCATATTTTGCCTTAATTTCCGATAAATCCTGCACAATTTTTTCTTTCAGCGCGTCCTCAGAGCCGAGAATTCTTTCATACTCGGCTATCCGTGCACATAAATCGCTGTAATACGCTTTCAGAGCCTCTATTTCGAGGTTGGTAAGTCTCTGCAAACGCAAATCAAGAATAGCCTGTGCCTGTTCTCTGCTGAACCCGAATCTTTCCATAAGATTTTCTCTTGCGTCCGACGGACTCTTTGAACCTCTGATTGTAGCTATAACCTCATCGATTATACTGCAGGCTTTTATAAGGCCTTCCTGTATATGTTTATCCTGCAATGCCTTATCGAGTTCAAATTTAGTTTTTCTTGTAAGAACGTCCTTTTGGAAATTGATATAATAATTTATGCAATCGGCAAGCGAAAATCTTATAGGCTTTCCGTCCGCCACGGCAACCATATTTGCATTGAAATTATACTGTAAATCGCTGTATTTATACAAATAAGCAAGAATTACATCCGGATCTGCGTCTTTTTTTATCTCTATTACTGCGCGCGTTCCGGTTTTATCTGATTCGTCTCTTATTGCAACCACGTTTGCGAGAACGCTCTTCTTATCTTCGCAAAGCGACGCTATTTTTTCAAGTGTTTTCGCTTTATTCAACTGGAACGGAAATTCTGTTATTACAATAGCATTTTTTGTCGCCGAAATATTTTCAATATGCGTTTTTGCGCGTATTACTATCTTGCCTCTTCCGGTTGTATATACCTTTTCGAGTTCGCTTGTGTCTTTAATTATATATCCGCCTGTCGGGAAATCCGGTGCGGGAATATATTTCATCAAATCTTTTACGGTAAAAACGGGATTTTTCAATGCATATACGCAAGCGTCTATCGTTTCCCCCAAATTATGAGTAGGTATTTCCGTTGCAAAGCCTACCGCAATTCCGGAAGCTCCGTTTACAAGCAGATTCGGGAATCTGCACGGCAAAACCTCCGGTTCTTTAAGTGTATCGTCAAAATTATACTTGAACTGAACCGTATCTTTATCTATATCCCTGAGCATTTCGGTAGCTATAGGGCTCATTCTTACCTCTGTATAACGCATTGCCGCTGCGGAATCGCCGTCTGATGAACCGAAATTTCCGTGTCCGTCCACCAACGTCTCACCCATATTGAAATCCTGCGCCATACGCACCATAGCATCATACACGGACGTATCGCCGTGAGGATGATATTTACCCAACGTATCACCGACAACTCTCGCAGATTTTCTGTGCGGTTTATCGGGATCCATTTTAAGTTCCCACATTGTATAAAGAATTCTTCGCTGTACCGGTTTGAGACCGTCTTCTATTCTCGGCAGAGCTCTTTCCAGTATTACATATTCCGAATACGGCATCATTGAAGAATGCATTACCTCTCCGATAGGCTGTTTTATAAGTGTTCCGGACGCCTCGGGATCTATTACTTCTATTTTTTTATTCTTTTTAGCCATTTTATTTTTCCCTCTCTGTATAAATCCGCAATTTTACGTCAATTCATATCTTCATATGCGTCTCTCTTATTGAAATTAGCATATTTTGATATATAATCGTGTCTTACTTCTGCCTTATCGCCCATAAGAATTTCTATTTTATCTTCCGCTTCGGCAGCGTCGCCAACCTGAACTCTTATCATTCTGCGGTTATTAGGATCAAGAGTCGTTTCCCAAAGCTGCTCCGGATTCATTTCTCCCAAACCTTTATATCTTTGGATGGTGTAATTCTTTACAAATTCATCGGTAGCCTTTTTCAGTTCTTCATCTGTATAAGCGTAATACGTCTTATCGCCTTTTGATACCTTATAAAGCGGCGAAAGTCCTATATAAATATGGCCGTCTTTTATAAGTTCCGGAAAATACCGGTAAAAAAATGTCACAAGAATTGCTCTTATATGTGCGCCGTCCTGATCGGCATCGGAAAGAATTATAATTTTATCATAATTCAGCTTACTTATATCGAATTTATCGCCTATTCCCGTTCCCAAAGCATAAAATATGGTCTTATATTCCTCGTTTTTTATTACCTGCTCGAAATTTGTTTTTTCTACATTAAGAGGCTTTCCGCGCAAGGGCAAAATTGCCTGAAAGTTTCTGTCCCTGCCCAATTTGGCGGTACCTCCGGCTGAATTTCCCTCCACTATATAAAGTTCGTTAATAGTGTGATCGTTTCCGGAGCAATTTGCCAATTTGCCCACCAATACGGAGTTTTCTACTCCTTTTGTTTTTACGCCTTCTCTTAATTTTGTGGCAGCAGAGCTTATTGCCTTTCTTATTTGCGCCGTTTTTATGCATTTGTCCGTTATTTTTCGTGCGACCTCATCATTTTGGTGTGCTTCCATGAACTTTGTGAAGTTTTCCGTAACAACGGATTCAACCGCGCCGCGCGCTTCGGAGTTATTGAGTTTTTCTTTTGTCTGTCCTTCAAACTGTATGTCGCGCATTTTTACGGATATAACGGCTGTGAGCCCTTCCCTGACGTCATTTCCCGTCAAAGAATCCTTTTTATCCTTAATCATATTGAATCTGAGTGCAAAATCATTGATTGTTTTTGTCAGACCGCTTCTGAAACCCGTCTCGTGAGTTCCTCCCTCTGCCGTATTTATATTATTGGCATACGAATAAACTATATCGCTGTTAGTATCGTTATATTGAAATGCAGCTTCAACCTTTATATTGTTTTTTTCTCCGCAAATATATATAGGTTCCGCAAAAAGTACGTTTTTCCCGGTATTGATATACTTTACGTAATCGCTCAGACCGCCTTTGAAGCAGAATATTTCTTCTTTTGCTTCGTCTTTTCTGTTATCTTTAAGATTTATTGTAAGACCGCTGTTAAGATATGCTATATCCCTCAGTCGCTTTGAAATGAGTTCATAATCGAAATTTACGTTTTCAAAAACCCTGTCATCAGGCAGAAAAGTTACTTTCGTTCCTTTTTTCTTGGACGGTCCGACTTCTTCCACACCCGTTACAGGCTTACCTGAGATTATATTGCCTTTTTTATCGGCAATACTTTCGTATCTTTGTCTGTATTCTTTGCCATCGCGGTACACGGTAACTTCAAGCCATCTCGAAAGAGCGTTAACAACCGACGCGCCTACTCCGTGCAGACCTCCGGAATAACTGTAATTTGTATAATCAAACTTACCGCCCGCATGAAGAACGGTAAATATAACCTGTACTGCCGGTATTTTAAGCTTAGGATGTATATCAACAGGCATACCGCGTCCGTTATCGTAAACGCTTACGCTGTTATCATTATTTAAAGTAATTTCTATTGTGTTTGCGAATCCGTTTATAGCTTCATCGACTGCATTGTCAACTATTTCCGTAAGCAGATGATGAAGTCCCTTAGACGATGTAGATCCTATATACATCGCAGGGCGTTTACGAACCGCTTCAAGTCCTTCCAATACAACTATATTATCAGCCGTATAATTGTTTGCCATTTATAGTAGCCTTTCCAATGTTTCACGTGAAACATTTTTGTAATCGTATAATTAAACAAAATAATTTAATTATTTATTTCAATGTATCACTTTTAATTATAGCATAACAGTTAAAAAAAATCAATCCCCATGTATATACGTATTATCGTGTTATATTATTTA
>CAJLXE010000095.1 GCA_905210525.1 uncultured Clostridia bacterium
TTATTTCCTGAAATAACCTGAAAATATAACCCCCGATATTATTGATTTGGTTTGTTTTCTGTGCTATAATCAGTATAGAAAGGCGGCAGGATAGCCCCGAACCGAAAAAATAATCGGTCCAAGAAATCCGACTAATATAAAAAAGGAGGCTCGGAATATGAAACAACGCACATATATTGCAATCGATTTGAAATCCTTCTATGCCTCCGTGGAGTGTCGTGAGCGGGGCTTGGATCCTTTGGACACAAACCTTGTTGTTGCAGATGAAGGTCGGACGGACAAGACTATTTGCCTTGCCGTTACACCGTCTCTCAAAAGCTATGGCATCTCGGGGCGTGAGCGGCTCTTTGAAGTAAAGCAGCGCGTCAGAAAAGCAAATGCCGCACGGCAGCATAATATATCCGGACGCAAACAGGAGGGGGCGTCTTATTTCTTTTCGGAGTTGCAGGCAAACCCGTCTCTGGCGATTGACTTTATAATTGCGCCGCCGCGAATGGCGTACTATATGGAATACAGTACCCGCATTTATCAGATATATCTGAAGTACATTGCGCCGGAGGACATCGTGGTTTACTCTATCGATGAAGTGTTCATGGATGTAACGGGTTATCTGAAAACTTACAACCTGACGCCGCACGATCTTGCTATGAAGATAATACTTGATGTGCTTCAAACAACCGGTATCACGGCAACCGCGGGTATAGGCACAAACCTCTTCCTCTGCAAAGTTGCACTGGATATTGTGGCAAAGCATATTCCGGCAGATAAAAACGGTGTCCGCGTTGCAGAGCTTGACGAAATGACGTTCCGCCGTGAGCTTTGGACGCACCGACCTCTTACTGATTTTTGGCGTGTAGGGCGAGGTATTGCCGCGAGGCTTGAGCAGAACGGAATGTTTACAATGGGGGATGTTGCCCTCTGTTCGGAGCGGAATGAGGATTTGCTTTACAAGCTGTTCGGCAAGAACGCAGAATTACTCATTGATCATGCATGGGGCTGGGAGCCAACGACCGTAGAAGCGATTAAGGCATATCGTCCGAGCTCAAACAGCTTGAGTTCCGGACAGGTTCTGCATTGCCCCTATGAGACAGATAAAGCAAAGCTTGTTATCCGTGAAATGGCGGACTTACTCGTGCTGGACTTGGTGGACAAAGGGCTTGTTACCGATCAAATCGTGCTTACAATCGGTTATGATATAGAAAATATGACTGACCCGGAGCGAAGAACAAGGTATCACGGCGCGATTGAAACAGATCGCTACGGAAGGCAGATTCCCAAACAGGCGCACGGCTCTATCAACCTCGACGGTTACACATCATCTACACGAAAAATAATGAGTGCCGTGTCTGAACTGTTTGATCGGATTGTAGACAAGAATCTGCTCGTTCGACGTATGTATGTTGTGGCGAATCATGTTCTATCGGAAGTCGACGCGCCAAAGAAGAATAACAGAGCTGTCCAGCTCGACTTTTTTACCGATTATGCTGCCGAAGAGGAAAAGCAGAAAGCTGAGGACGCCGTGTCAGAACGTGAACGAAAGATACAATCCGCTATACTTGCAATCAAGAAGAAACATGGAAAGAATGCTATCTTCAAGGCGATGAACCTTGAAGAAGGTGCAACCGCCAAAGACCGCAATACGCAGATCGGCGGGCATAAGGCGTAGAGTGTTAAGGAACCGCCGGTTAATTCGGAGCTGTGGAGGTGTTTACATATATGATTTTATGTTTTTCCGGAACAGGTAACAGTCGATATATAGCAAGAAGAATTGCGGAAGCATTACCGGACGAAATTGTAGACTTGAATACAAAAATTAAAGAAAATGATAATTCGCAGACGCATACGGGATGTGATGTGATAGTTGTTGTCCCAACATATGCATGGCGTATTCCGCGAATCGTATTTGATTGGATTTCAAAAACGGATTTGATCTCTGCAAAACGTATTTGGTTTGTGATGGACTGTGGCGGCGAAATCGGAAATGCGGCAAAATATAATCGTCGGCTTGCAGAACAAAAGCATTTACTCTATATGGGAACAGCACAAATTGTAATGCCGGAAAACTATATCGCAATGTTCAGCGCACCACAGGCAGAGGAAGCAAAAAAGATTGTAGAATATGCGGAGCCTTATATTGCGGATGTTATCGCGCACATCAAGGCAGGACAGCCTTTTTCCGCACCGCGAAATAATCTCTATGACCGATTCATGAGCGGTCCGATAAACCCGATTTTCTATCGGTTCTTTGTGAAAGCCAAGGCATTTCGGGCGGATGATGCCTGCATCGGATGCGGGCAATGCGTCAAGAACTGTCCTATGAATAACATCAGACTCAAGGACGGAAAACCGATATGGGGCAAGAAATGCACACATTGTATGGCTTGTATTTGCTATTGTCCCATGGAGGCGATTGAATACGGTAAAAAGAGTATCGGAAAACCGCGTTACCATTTCGAAAAGCTAAAGATTCGGTAATTCATAAGAGTAAAACCTCTGTTTTGCAGGAGAAAGGATATGCGTATGGAATCTAAAAACAAATACGATGAGATCAGGGGACTTCCGCACCACGTCTCCAAGACCCGCCCGCAGATGCCTATGTCAGACCGCGCGGCGCAGTTTGCCCCTTTTGCCGCACTTACCGGTTACGACTCTGCAATCAAGGAAACCGAGCGCCTGACCGATAAAAAGATTGAGCTTGATGAGGAGGCTCTGACTATTCTGAACATGAGATACCGGCTTCTTGTAGACACTCTCGATGAAGAACCTAAGGTTGAGATTACCTACTTCAAGCCCGATGAGCGAAAAGCCGGCGGAGAGTATCTGACAATAACCGGAGTCGTCAAAAAGATAAATGATTTTGAACGTCTGATTACCATGAAGGACGGAACAAAAATACCTATGGATGATATTATTGCTATTGATACAGGAATGAACGACATCGAAATATGCTGATATAAAAGAAATATTTCCGATTCGCGGTAAGGCTGAACGGTTTTGACATTGATAAAACAACTGCTTACAGCAGTTTTGGTGAAGCAGAAAAGAAAAAGCTCCTTGGTACAGCAGAAGCGGTTTGATGACAAAAACACCAAGGAGCTTTTTGAAACGCAAGAGAATGACAAAAACAGTTCGGATCATGCAACGGAAAATGTTGATATTACGCTGTCGCCGCGCCCAATTTTTGCAGGCACACAACAATATATCGCAAAATGTATACGAAATTTATACACATACAGCCTGAGTGTATTGAAAACGGAAAATCGCAGGCATAAATTGCTTGAAAATATAAAATGGGTATGGTATAATAAAATTATATTGTTGGTCTTTAAGGAAGATTTTATTGAAATAGTTAAAATAAAAAGGAGCACAAAAATATATGGGCAGAATTGACGCAACCGTGCGCAAAGAAAGTATTTACATGGCAGGCTGGATAATTTTACTGAGCGTTTTGATGGAAGCGGTGTTTCTGATAATCGGTAAATGGGATTATACTGTTATTTGCGGAAATTTATTGGGCGGTGCGGCTGCTTTTGCAAACTTTTTTCTTTTGGGACTGACTGTTCAAAAGGCAGTTGACATGGAACAGAAACAGGCGGCTGCTTTTATGAAACTATCTCAGATGCTCAGGATGCTTATGGTATTTGTTGTGGCAGTGTTGGGTGTGTTGCTTAAGTGCTTTAATATGTGGGCTTCGCTTATTCCGCTGTTTTTTGTAAGGATAGCGATTTTATTCAGACCGCTGTTTTCAAAAGATGATTCGGAAAACAAAACGCAGTCATAATACAGTGCAGTATCAGGTATAAACGTGTAAATCAAATGATTTTTTTAACGGAGAACCGTATATATGAAACAATATAAAAACAAACGATTTGCGGCAGTGGATATCCTGCTGCTTATTCTGACAATATTACCGATTGCGGCAGGGATAGTACTGAATATTCTTACGGAACCGGCTTCTGACGGTATACAGATAACGGGTGCGCGTATATTCTTTACGATACATATGCCTGTTCAGGATTGTCCTATAACAGAAGCCCAGATAAATTCATGGCTTGTAATATTGTCTGTATTTTTCCTGTGTCTCTATATAACGCACGGAATAGCGGAAAAACCGGGCACAAAAAGACAGCTTGCGGCAGAATGGATTGTTGAAAAAACCGAGTCGCTTGTAAAAGACAATATGGGAGAATATTTTATGGGCTTTGCGCCTTTTATAGGCGCGGTTCTGGTTTTGTCAGCATTTTCAAGCTTGCTTTCGCTTTTCGGATTGTTTCCGCCGACATCGGATCTGAATGTTGTTTCCGGTTGGGCAATTCTTGTGTTTATACTTATTACTTATTATAAATTCAAATGCGGACCTTGGCATTATGTTAAGAGCTTTGCGGAACCGGTGGCATTTTTAACGCCGCTGAATATAATAAGCGAAGTTGCAACACCTGTATCAATGGCTTTCCGTCATTACGGAAACATATTGTCGGGTATGGTTATATCCGTGCTTGTAGGTGCGGCGCTTCAAGGACTTTCGTCTCTTGTGTTGGGGTGGCTTCCGGGCACGCTGGGGCAGATACCGTTCCTGCAGATAGGCTTACCTGCGGTATTATCTGTTTATTTCGATGTGTTCAGCGGATGTCTTCAGGCGTATATATTCGCTATGCTTACGATGCTTTATGTTTCGGGCGGATTCCCGGCAGAGGATTATGAAAAACGTAAATTACAAAAAACCGCAAAACGGTTGTAATTATATAATGTAAAAACGGAGGAAATTATTATGTTGGAACTTGCTATCGGCATAATTTTGGGATGCTGTGCACTTGGTGCAGGCGTGGCTATGATAGCCGGCATAGGCCCGGGTATCGGTGAAGGAAATGCGGTTGCAAAGGCGTGCGAGGCGATAGGCCGCCAGCCTGAAAGCAAAGGCCCCGTAACAACAACAATGCTTATGGGTTGTGCAATAGCCGAAACAACAGGTCTTTATGCACTTGTTATAGCTATATTGCTTATATTTGTGGCACCGAATTTGCTTGTAAACATTCTTATGAAGACGATACGCTGAAAAAACGTTTCGGTTAACGAATTTGGTGTTTTCGGAAAGGACAGTACTTTATATGCAAACATTGGAGATTATTTCAATAAATCTCTGGGACACGCTTATTTCACTGTGCAATCTGTTGGTTCTTTTTCTGATACTTAAGAAATTTCTTTATAAGCCGGTTAAAAAGGTTCTTGTCGAACGAAAACAGGCTGTTGATTTACAGTACAGTGCGGCGGAAGAAGCGCGAAGACAGGCTTTGGAATCTAAAGAAATGTGGTCTGAAAAAATGATTTCCGCAGACAAAGAAGCAGAACAGATTCTGAAAAATGCTTCCGCGGACGCTCAGCGCAGGGGTGACAGAATAGTTGATAAAGCCAAAGAAGAAGCCGACGGAATAGTTCAGAGGGCAAAAACGGAGGCACGGCTTGAAGTGAAAAAGGCGCAGTCCGGAATAAAACAGGAGATTATAAATGTTTCTGCGGCACTTACCGAGAAAATGCTTGACAGAGAAATAAACAGCGAGGATCACAGAGAACTTATAGATTCTTTTATAAACGAAATGGGTGAAGACGATGACGCAGACGAGTAAAGAATACGCGAATGCGCTGTTTATGCTTGCCGCCGAGAATCATGAAGAATATGAAACGCTGTGCGCCTTGAAGACGGCTTCGCGGGTTTTTGCGGAAAATCCCGAATATATAGATTTTTTACAATATCCGGGAATCGCCAAAAAAGAACGCGTTGAAGCACTCGGGAAAGCGTTTGACGGCATGACGCCCGAATATGCGCTTTCTTTTATGAAGCTCTTGTGTGAACATTCACATATGAACATTTTTGACGATTGTCTGCACGAGTACGAGGAGATGTACAATGCTTCAAAACGGATATGCGAGGCTGTTGTGACGAGCGCGGTGGAACTGACGGATGAAGAAAAAGAGCGTCTCAGGCTTAAACTGCATAAATTGAGCGGAAAAACGCCTGTTTTCAGGTATGTTGTGGACAAGAGCATACTGGGCGGTATGATAGTAGAAACGGATGGGAAAATTATGGACGGAAGTCTCAGACACCGTCTGAAAGAAGTAAAGGAAGTGATCGACAGATGAGTTCAACCCCGGAAGAAATAAGCAGTATAATAAAAGAACAGATAAAAAGCTATAAATCACGAGTCGAAATGCAGGAGACGGGTACGGTTATTCTTGTGGGCGACGGAATTGCAAGAGTTTACGGCTTGCGCGAATGCATGGCAAGCGAACTTTTGGAATTCGGAGACGGCAGCTTTGGTATGGCGCAGAATCTGGAGGAAGAAACGGTTTCCGTTGCGATACTGTCGGATCACAATGATATAAGAGAAGGAACATCCGTACACAGAACCGGGAAAGTCGTTTCTGTGCCTGTGGGAGAAGAGCTTCTCGGCAGAGTTGTAAACGCATTGGGCGTGCCGATAGACG
>CAJLXE010000096.1 GCA_905210525.1 uncultured Clostridia bacterium
AAACGAATGCGGGCGCTCAATGAGGGTTCCCGTGATGACGGTGCCGTTTTGCAGCATGTCCTCCAGGTTCACAAGGTCGCAGTTGTGCATGTGCTGGGCGTAGTAGTCCGTGTCGTGGAAGTGGATGATGCCCTCTTCATGCGCCTTGACGATATCCTCGGGCAAGAGCAGACGGTTCGTCAGATCGCGGCTCACCTCGCCGGCCATATAGTCGCGCTGGGTGGAGTTGACGACGGGGTTCTTGTTGGAATTCTCCTGCTTGGCCTCTTCGTTGTTGCACTCGATGAGGGAGAGAATTTTGTCGTCCGTCGTGTTGCTCTTGCGCACGAGCGAGCGGTTGTAGCGATAAGTGATGTAGCGCTTAGCGACCTCGAACGCGCCGTGCGCCATGATCTGGTGCTCGACAAAGTCCTGGATCTCCTCGACCGTGGGTGCGCGGCCCAGACTCTGGCAGGAGAACTCCACGCTCTCGGCGATGCGCTGGATCTGGACGGGCGTCATGCGAGCCTCCTCGTCCACAACGTCGTTAGCCTTAGTCACTGCGGCGATGATCTTGACGATATCAAATTCTACTTCTGCGCCGTTGCGCTTGATAACTCTCATGTATTCCCGTCTCCTCTTCTTTTGGTATGTCCTTTACATAACACTATATCTTGTGGTGACCTTCATAACTGCAAACTAATTATTGCACATGAGACTCAACATTGCAAGTCCTAAGTGCTGAAAAAAGGAAACAATATCAGAGCCTCAACTTTGGACACTATTGACGAAACACCTTGAATGAAGCGGAATAGCGCATTATTTCAATTTGACGCAAAAATCAACAAGACATAAGTAATGCTAATAATAGCTATGCAAAATTAACTCTTTTCATGGGCGGAAAATGTGACTATAATAACTCGGTTGAAAAATTTGAGCAGGACTCGCAGAGCGGGCCCGCTCCGGATCGGAGGATCAATACAATGGCAAATTGCGCGATCGTAGGTATCAACTGGGGCGATGAAGGCAAGGGCCGTATGGTCGATATGCTCTCGCAAAAGTACGATATAGTAGTACGTTATCAGGGCGGTAATAATGCAGGACACACTGTTGTAAACGAAAGAGGCAAATTTATACTCAATCTTCTTCCGTCGGGCATTTTGCGCGATGAAACGGTAAATGTTATAGGCCCGGGCGTTGTTGTGGACGTTGAACATCTTTGTAATGAGGTCAACAGATTACGTGAAGCGGGTATAGAGGTTACTCCGGAGCATCTTAAAATAAGCGATAGAGCAACGATATGTATGCCCTATCACAAACTGCTTGACGTTTTGGAAGAGGACAGGCTCAAAGATAAGAAATTCGGTTCCACAAGACGCGGAATAGCACCTGTTTATGCGGATAAATACATGAAAAAGACGATACGTATGGGAGATCTGCTCAATCCGGGAACTCTTGCTCAGAAGCTTATTGACATTATGGAATGGAAGAATCTTACAATTAACGGCGGATACAATCATGAAAAAATAACGGCTGAGGCAATGCTTGAATGGCTTAAGAATTACGGTATGCCGTTTAAGGATTATATAACAAATACTACAAAATATCTTTCGGAAGCGGTTAAAGATAATAAAAATATTATGTTTGAGGCGCAGCTCGGAGCGCTCAGAGATATTGATTTCGGTATATATCCGTACACATCCTCATCTTCGACTATTGCGGCTTATGCTCCGATAGGCGCGGGAATTCCGCAGTGCAAGACTGATGAAAGCATAGGCATAATGAAGGCTTATTCCAGCTGCGTGGGAGAAGGACCGTTTACGTGCGAGCTTTTCGGCGAAAAGGGCGATGAACTGAGAGAAGCAGGCGGTGAATACGGTGCGGCAACAGGCAGACCGAGACGTGTGGGCGGATTTGATGTGGTTGCATCGAGATACGGAACGCTTGTTCAGGGAGCAACCTGTATAGCGCTTACAAAGCTTGATGTACTTTCATATCTTGATAAGATTCCCGTGTGCGTGGCATATGAAATTGACGGCAAGAGAACGGAAGATTTCCCCAACGGAGACGCGCTTGTAAAAGCAAAACCGATATATGAATACTTCGACGGTTGGAAAACAGACATTTCGTCATGCAGAAAATTTGAAGAGCTTCCGTTAAATGCTCAAAAGTATGTAAAATACGTGGAAAATGTGATAGGCTGTCCTATAAAATACGTTTCGGTAGGCGCAGAGAGAGAACAATATATAGAAATGTTCTGATTTTTTTGTTGACAAATCGGAATTTATGTATTATAATTAATAATGTAAAACAAAAACGTTTACAGGCAGATTTTGACTGTAAACGACTTTCTTTTAAATACACATTTATCAATACGGAATTGATTTGATTTTTATCGATAAAAAGGAGAGTCGTTATGAGAGATTACGCGATTGAATTTGAAAAAAGAGTTGATTTTATCAGAAATTTAGTTAAAGAGAGCCATGTGAACGGTATTGTGTTCGGCAATAGCGGCGGCAAGGACAGCGCGTTGGTAGGAATACTTTGTAAGGCGGCGTGCGACAATACGGTTGGAATAATAATGCCGTGTTCTTCAAAGCGCAATTTCGGTATGGATAAAGATGACGGTATGGAAGTTGCCAAACAGTACGGAATAGAAACGAGAGTGGTTGATCTTACTGCACAGAAAGAACTGGCGATGTCTGTATTGTCGGAGGTAACGAAGCTGAATGATGCAGCGATTGCAAACATAGCTCCGAGACTCAGAATGATAACGCTTTATGCAATAGCGGCAAGCGAGGGAAGACTTGTTGCGGGAACAGGCAACAGAAGCGAAGCATATATGGGATACTTCACGAAATGGGGCGACGGTGCGCATGATTTTAACCCGATTTCGGATCTTACCGTAAAGGAAATATACGAATTTCTTGAGTATCTCAATGCACCGGAATGTATAATTAAAAAAGCTCCGTCGGCAGGACTTTTTGAAGGTCAGACGGATGAGCAGGAAATGGGCGTTACATATGCGGCTATTGATGAGTATTTGCTTAACGGAAAAGCAAATGAACATGATCTTGAGGTTATTAACAAGTTCCACAACAGAAGTGAACATAAGAGAAAAGGCATAGCTGTTTATAAGAAATTACAGTAATTTTGAGGGCTTTAAGAAGTGCTCCGGTAACACACAAATTTGTTTTGAAGAAGACTTGTAAAAGTCTTCTTTTTGTATATCGGACAAAAAATACCGCACCGATTTGCTGTTTGGCGATGAATCGGCGCGGTATTTAAATTTACAGGTAATTGTAAGGATGCTTGATGTTTATTCTGTTCTGAGTGCAACGACAGGGTCCTTTTTAGCTGCAAGTCTTGACGGAATTATTCCGGCTATAAGGGTCAGGAGCATACTGATTACAACCAATACAATGCCGCCCACATAGGGAAGAACCGCTCTGAGGTTTGCAATATCGGTCAGTGCGAATAATATTGCGTTTATGGGTATTGTGAGCAAGAGCGTTACTACTATACCTATTACGCCGGCGGTGAATCCAACTATAAGCGTTTCGGCATTGAATACACGCGCTATATCCTGCTTGGACGCGCCTATACTTCTCAGAACACCTATTTCTTTTGTTCTTTCAAGTACGGAAATGTATGTTATAATTCCGATCATAATTGACGATACAACAAGCGATATTGCAACAAAAGCTATAAGTACATATGAAATTGCATTTATTATAGTTGTTATTGAGGACATAAGCAATGCAACATAGTCTGTATATTGAATTTTCATGTCGTCGCTTTCAACGGAATTGTTATATGCTGTAATAAGCTCCGCAATTTTATCTTTGTTTTCAAATGTATCGGCATATATATTTATTGAACTTGGCGTGTCCTTTGTGACATATCCGAGCTTTTTAAGGTTTTCGTCATATGTCGATTCCGAATATTCGGAAGGCATATATTCATCGTAAATGTTTGCAAAATCTTTTTCGGTAAGCTCCAGCATATCAAATGACGCGATAATCTGTTCTTCTGTCATGGCATTGAGCACGGGCAACATTTTTTCGTTGTATTCAGATTTGATTCTTGCGGCGAGAACGGCAAAAATCATTTGCTGCTTACGTTCGGCGTCAAGCGTATCTATATACTTCAATGCCTGTGCTTCGTCTATCTGATATTTCGTTACAATCACGCTTACAAGCATTGCCTGAATGTCATCTTCACTCATTGCCCCAATGTATGCCGATATTTGCTGCTGCAGATATTCTTCTGTGGGAGAAGACATTATTGTCTTGTATAAGTCGGCTTTTTCTTTCTGTGACAAAGTGTTGAAATATGCCTTTATTTTTTCGGCTTTTTCTGTCTCGGTCAGTTCTTTTTCTTCAAAATCGGAAGGCTTGAACGGAAGTCCTGTTACAACATCGATAGTTTTATCGGCAAGCTGTTTTATTAACATTGGGCTTTCGTTTGTTTTTTCTATAACTTTGTCAGTCAAAGCACTTGTGTATGCTACCGCACCCGAAAGCATTGATGATGAGGCATCTTCGTTTGCACGTATGATTCCGGATATTTTTAAGGGTATTCCGACGCTTTCGTTGTTATACAATATTGCAAGTCCGGCTTGTGTGTCGGCAATATTTTTATATGTTCCGTCAGATTGCTCCTGATAAAACTCGGTTGAAAGTATGAGCTTAAAGAATGCTTCGTCGCCTTCTTTCCATATAAAGCTTTCGTAATCCCACGGACCGTATTTGACATCAACCTGCTGTTGCTGGGACATAGCTTTGTATATTTCCATCATCTGATCCTTGGTTATAAGGCCGAGCGCATACAGAACGAGATCGCTGAGTTCGTTATTTTTGTTGACTATAAGAACGACTTCATCATACGCCTGAGGCCAGCTTCCGGCTACAAGGTCGTATTGCTCCTTAAGAACATCGCTTACAAGCTCTCCGTTTTCACCCGGAAGCATTTGCGTCCATATGTCCATATTTGTCATATTGGACATATATGCCGTGGACATTCCGGCAGAAGCATACAGCGACTCTATCAATGCCATTATGTCCGATTTTACTATTTCGCTGTTGGCATCTTTGGTATATACATTCATATTGTATTCGTAAAGATACTGTATAGACGATGCGTACTTTTTGAAATCGGGATTGCTTTCTATATATTTTTTTAAGGCTTTGAGGTCATTATTGTTTGTTTTTGCCGAGTTGAACGAGTTTACAAGGTCGAACATTATAGAATTGAGATATACCTTGTCATTATCGTGCTGCGGATTTTCGGAATCTTTGTCAATGCCCATAAATGTATTTATCAGTGCGGACATATCGGTGGTTTCGCTTTTTATGGTAATGGGGTAGCTTGAAAGCGTATCTCTCTGCACATAATTTATATAGTTCTGAACTCCGTTTGAAACAGACATTATGAGAGCAATTCCTATTATGCCTATGCTGCCGGCAAACGATGTAAGCAAAGTTCTTGCTTTCTTTGTCATAAGGTTATTTATACTGAGAGACAAAGCCGTAAAAAATGACATACCTGTCTTGGCTTTTTTGCGTTCTTTTTTAATCTCTTTTTTGGAAAGAGATGTTTTTTCGGTTTTTTCGGGAGCTTTATACGGATTTGAATCATCTACGACATTTCCGTCGAGAAGGCGGATTATTCTTGTGGAATAGCACTGTGCCAGCTCGGGATTGTGCGTTACCATTATGACAAGGCGATCCTTTGCAACTTCCTTAAGAATATCCATTATCTGTATGCTTGTTTCGGAATCAAGCGCACCTGTGGGTTCATCTGCAAGAAGAATATCCGGATCGTTCACAAGAGCTCTTGCTATTGCAACTCTCTGCATCTGACCTCCTGACATTTGATTTGGCTTTTTATTTATCTGGTCACCGAGGCCTACTTTGGTAAGTACATCTTTTGCGCGTTTTTTTCTTTCCGCTTTTGACACGCCGGATAAAGTGAGCGCAAGTTCAACATTCGCCAAAACCGATTGATGCGGTATGAGATTGTAATTCTGGAATACAAATCCTATGGAATGGTTTCTGTATGAATCCCAGTCGGAATCGGTAAATTCTTTTGTGGATTTGCCGTTTATGAATAAATCTCCGCTTGTGTATCGGTCGAGACCGCCTACAATATTCAGCAGAGTTGTTTTGCCGCATCCGGACGGGCCGAGTATTGATACAAATTCGTTTTTACGGAACTCTATGTTTATACCTTTGAGTGCCGCAACCGTTGTATCGCCTGCCGCATATTCCTTTACAATATTTTTCAGTACAAGCATTCTTAAGTACTCCTTGTATAGCTTTATTATTTTGGTATTATTTTAGCACACATATATTAACTCAGTTTGAATAATAAACGATATTTTTATGGTTTTTATGGGGTCATTTTTAACATAAAAAACACGCCGGACAACATTTTA
>CAJLXE010000097.1 GCA_905210525.1 uncultured Clostridia bacterium
AGGCTCGCACACAGTAGTAGAACTGCTCAATGACGGCAGAGAAGTTATTATCGTTGATAATTTCATCAACAGCAAGCCGGTGGTTCTCGACAGAATAAGAAAAATAACAGGCAAAGATTTCAAATTCTATCAGGTTGATCTTCTCGACAGAGAAGCTCTTGATAAAGTTTTTGCCGAAAACGAGGTGGACGCCGTAATACATTTTGCGGGACTCAAAGCTGTAGGTGAATCGGTACAGCAACCGCTCAGATATTATCATAACAATCTTACGGGTACTCTCATTCTTTGCGAGGTAATGGCTGCTCACGGAGTAAAAAACATTGTATTCAGTTCATCCGCAACTGTTTACGGAAAACCCGAAAGCGTGCCGATAAAGGAAGATTTCCCGCTCTCAACCACGAATCCTTACGGCGAAACAAAACTTGAAATAGAGCGTATATTAAAGGACGTTACTATTGCCGACAAAGAATGGAGCGTTTCCATACTGCGTTACTTCAATCCTATCGGCGCACATTCAAGCGGTCTTATAGGCGAGGATCCAAAAGGTATTCCCAATAATCTCCTTCCCTATGTGGCTCAGGTTGCAAGCGGAAAGCTTAAATGCCTCTCCATTTACGGAAACGATTACGAAACACGCGACGGCACAGGCGTAAGAGATTTTATACACGTTGTCGATCTTGCAAAGGCTCACCTCAAAGCTCTCGACAGAACAGTTAAAGTGAAGGGTATTGACTATTTCAACATAGGCACCGGAAACGGATACTCCGTTCTTGAAATCGTCAAAGCATACGAAGACGCAACAGGAAAGAAAGTTCCGTATAAATTTGCTCCGCGCCGCGCGGGTGACATAGGCGAATGCTATGCCGACCCCACAAAAGCGGAAAAACTTTTGGGCTGGAAAGCCGAAAAAGATATTGCTCAGATGTGCAAGGATGCCGCTCGCTGGCAGGAACTTAATCCGAACGGATACGAAGACTGACCGTAACGAAAGGAAAAATCAATATGTTTACAAAAGAAGATCTTTATGTAATAGATAAATTGCCCGTATTTAAGGAGCTTTATCCCGATACAGACGCGGCCGTTTCAAGATATGCCGAATTGTACGAACTGTATGCCGAAAAATTTACAGCCCCGGAATCATTCTATATGTTCTCCGCTCCGGGCAGAACGGAAATAGGCGGAAATCATACGGATCACAACCACGGCTGTGTTCTTGCGGGAAGCGTAAACCTTGACAGCGCGGCTATTGTCGTTCCCACAAACGACGATACTGTAAATATATATTCAGTCGGATATCAACGTCCTTTTAAGGTTAACATAAAAAATACCAAGCCTGTTGAAAGCGAAAAGGAAACCACCGTTGCGCTTGTAAGAGGCATTGCCGCAAGATTCAAAGAACTCGGATATAAAACGGGTGGTTTTAACGCATATATTTCAAGTACCGTAAAAAGAGGCAGCGGACTCAGTTCTTCCGCTTCAATAGAAGTGCTTATAGGCAAAATATTCGCAAGACTTTACAATGAAGGCAACGAACCGTCCGCGGTTGAGCTTGCAAAAATAGGTCAGTATGCGGAAAACGTATATTTCGGAAAACCGTGCGGACTCATGGATCAGACAGCCTGCGCTGTCGGAGGCGTAATATCAATAGACTTCAAAGATACTGCAAACCCCAAAGTAGAACAGGTTCAGCTTGATCTTGCCTCGCTCGGATATTGCCTTGCGGTAGTTGATACAGGCGGCAATCATGCGGATCTTACCGAAGATTATGCGTCCGTTCCCAAAGAAATGAAGGCTGTTGCGGCAGAATTCGGCAAAGAAGTGCTCAGAGACGTAAGCATGAACGATATTATTGCAAACGCCGGAACACTCAGAAAAAAACTCGGCGACAGAGCCGTACTCAGAGCAATTCATTTTATAAACGACAACAAACGCGTCGGCAAGCAAATACAGTATATAAAATCAGGCGACTTTGATTCATTCCTTAAATGCGTATGCGAATCCGGCGACAGTTCATGGGAATATCTCCAGAATTGCATGACTGTAAAAAATCCGTCCGAACAGGGCATAACCCTCGCATTGGCTCTCACTCGCGAATATTGCAAGGGATTCAGGTTTGCAAGCCGTGTTCACGGCGGCGGTTTCGCGGGAACCATACAAGCATTTCTGCCCATATCGGAATTTGACGGCTACTGCAGTGCTATGGAAAACGTATTCGGTAAAAACTGCGTTACAAAGCTCAGCATAAGAAGTCTCGGCGCGGTATGCATAGAATAATTCAGAACAAACCAATCAACATTATAACAAAAAATCTTCGGGGCGGGGTGAAATTCCCCACCGGCGGTAAAGTCCGCGAACGCATTGCGTAAGATTCGGTGAAATTCCGAAACCGACGGTATAGTCCGGATGAAAGAAGATACTGTCAATTCAGCGGCATCCGAACAACCTTTTCGGATGCCCTTTTATATAAACACAATAAAGGAAATCGTGAATTTTATGGAAAAAAATCTTAAAAAGACAATCTCTCTCGCAATGCTTTCGGCAATCGCGTTTGCCGTTATGGTTGTGGGCAGAATACCTATGGTTATGTTCCTTAAATATGACCCCAAGGACGTTATAATAGCTATCGGAGGCTTCATTTTCGGACCTCTCAGCGCTTTTATCATATCCGCCGTTGTATCTCTTGTAGAAATGGTTACGGTAAGCGATACCGGAATCATCGGATGTATAATGAATATAATATCAAGCTGTTCTCTGGTATGTACGGCGTCATACATTTACAATAAAAAAAGAACTCTCTCAGGTGCCGTAACCGGACTCGTTGCCGGTACCCTGCTTATGACTGCCGTAATGCTTCTGTGGAACTATCTGATAACTCCGCTATACATGGGATATCCCAGAGAGGCCGTGACAAAATTGCTTATTCCCGTATTTCTGCCCTTTAACCTTATAAAGGGAGGTATAAATACCGCAATTACGCTTCTTCTCTACAAGCCCGTTGTAACCGCATTGCGCCGCGCAAAGCTCATAGAAGCCTCTGAAAACGGAACTCCTCAAAGCGGCAAAATAGGCATAACGCTTGTTGCCGTCCTGCTGCTCGCTACCTGCGTATTTTTCGCACTCGTACTTAAAGGAATAATATGATACAAACCAATTCACGGAGAACGTTATGAATAATGAAATTCAACAAAAAAAGCCTGAAATTCTTGCTCCTGCAGGAGGCAGTGAGCAGCTTATCGCCGCCGTAAGATGCGGTGCAGACGCGGTTTATCTCGGTACCGATGGATTCAACGCAAGGCAAAATGCAAAAAACTTCAGCGACAGCGAGCTGAAAGACGCCGTTGCATACTGCCACGCAAGAAACGTTGCCGTTCATGTCGCCCTCAATACGCTTATATTTGACGATGAAATAAAAAATCTCATCAACAAAATAGAAGTCATAGCCGATTGCGGTGCGGACGCCGTTATTGTTCAGGACATAGCCGCAGCAAAAGCGGTTCGTGAATGTTGTCCGGAAATACACTTGCACGCCTCCACTCAAATGAGCATACATAACAGCGACGGCGTAAAGGAAGCTATCCGGCTCGGCTTTTCCAGAGCGGTTCTTGCAAGAGAGCTTACTCTTGATGAAATAAAAACCATTACAGCTAAATCCGATATAGAGACCGAAGTGTTTGTTCACGGCGCACTTTGTACGTGTATTTCGGGAGCGTGTTATCTTTCCGCAATGCTCGGCGGCAGAAGCGGCAACAGAGGATATTGCGCACAGCCGTGCCGACTTGATTTTCACAACAGTCATAACCGTGAATATGCCTTGTCGCTTAAAGATATGTCGCTTGTAAAATATACAAAACAGTTGAGAGATGCGGGAGTAGCGTCATTTAAAATAGAAGGCAGAATGAAGCGTCCCGAATATGTTGCGGCGGCGGTAACGGCACTCAGAGCTTCTCTTGACGGCAAAGAGCCCGATATGGATACACTTGAAAAAGTATTCTCAAGAAGCGGATTTACGGACGGATACATATTAGGCAAACGTAACGTGTCTATGTACGGTTACAGGCGCAAAGAAGACGTTGTCTCCTCAACGCAGATTCTGTCAAGCATATCGTCTCTTTACCGTTGTGAAAGACAAAGCGTTCCCGTCAATATGGAAATTACGTTTGAAAGTGAAAAAAATACCGTTCTGACCGTTACGGACGGCGTCAACAGCATAACTGAATACGGAGCAATTCCCGAAAAATCAACAAACAAGCCTGCCGACAAAGCTTATATAGATAAATTTCTGTCAAAAACGGGCGGAACACCTTTCTTTGCCGACAACATAACGGCTCATATAAATGAACCGCTTATTGTCCCCGGAGCCGAGCTGAATCGCATGAGAAGATGTGCGCTTGAAAACCTGATGTCGCAAAGAAGCATAACGCGGCCGCATACTTTTATTCCGTACAATATCAATATCCCCAACCACATATCGGCTTCGGCATATAAAATAAGACTGCGTTTTGAAAAATATGAACAGATCCAAAATTACAAATACGCGGAATATATAATTCTTCCGCTTGATGAAATAATAAACCACAAGGAATACATACGAATGCCCGATTGCAGGCTTATTGCGGAAATACCGCCGATACTTTGGGAAAAAGACTCGGAATCGTTAAACGATAAGCTTGCTTGTATCAAGAGTCTCGGCATCAAAGACGTGATGTGTTCAAACATAGGCGCAATTCCGGCGGCTTTTGCAACGGGAATGAATATTCACGGTGACTTCGGTCTGAACATAACAAACAGCACTGCTTTAGAAGAGTATTCGCAAATGGGTCTTGTCGATGCAACGCTCTCTTTTGAAACCGGTATGAACAAAATAAAAGCACTCGGAGCAAGCATAAAAAGAGGCATAATAGCTTACGGTTATCTTCCTTTGATGAAGTTACGCACGTGTCCTGCGCAAAGTGCAAGCGGATGCTCGGCATGCGACAAAAAACAGTATCTCACCGACAGAACCATCGCAAAATTCCGTCTGTTATGTAAAGAGCGCAAATATACGGAGCTTCTGAATTCTGTTCCGCTTTATATCGGAGACAAAGCAATGCATAATATTGATTTTGTTACACTGTACTTTACCGTTGAATCCGGACAAACAATAAAAGATGTAATTCAAAAATTTACGCATAACGAAAAATATGCTCTTCCCCACACTACGGGACTTTATTTCAGAAATGTTCTGTAATTGTTCGATTCAAAAACAAAAACCCCAAAATCACATTACAAAAACGCTCCGGAATAAAACACTCCGAAGCGCTTTTTTAATAATTTAATGTCGTCATTCCACCGTAACAAGCCAGCAATAACCGTTACCCGTTGAGAAATTGTAATATCCGTCGCTGTCTTTTGTTACGTCAACCGGAACACCGTCTTTGTAAAACGTAACCTTTTCACCGTTAATCTTTATTTTTGTGAGGAAACCGATTGTCTTATCATATGCAACATCATCGAGCGATTCAATATTTACCAGCGTAAACGCATACCCGCTTCCGTCTTTTTTCGCAAAACAGCCGACAAGATACGTATCATCGTAAATTGTATTTTCGAAATCGGATATAACATTGCTGAAATCATACGGATTCTTCAGTTGTGTAAAAATATCGCCTTTATCCGCAAGAGTGCACGCTCCCACATAATTATATTGATTCAATATTTCCGATATATCAAGCAATTCTTTATTTACAGACTGTGCCGTACCGTAATATTCGTTTTTTGAATAATCCCAGTTGACAAGGCTTCCGTAACTCCAGTCGCCTTCCGCACTGTAATTCGGAGAGGCATCTCCGTACTGAAAATATCTTATGCAGTCCGCACCGAAGCTGAGTGCCATATAACTTCCCGTTCTGAACATTTTCGTTGCAGGCTTTTTCCCCAACTTCAGGTTGAAAGCTTCAATATAGTACCAAAATTCCTGACCGTGTCGGAAAGCTTTATTGCTTGAGTTTTCAAGAGTACCCAAAACAGACCGTCCCCGGTAATCCATGTTTCCTATATAATAATCATATGAAAAATCAAACAAGTCACTGAAATATTTGTCATATGCATCACTGTATTTTGCAAATTCATCTTCGTTATCCGGACTGAATATACCTTGAAAATTAACATCGGGTCTCCAGCCGTACTGTGAATATTTTTCATTATATTCCTTACACCACTGCGATACCGATTCAAATTCTTCAAGCTTGGGTTCATCAACCGAATGTCCCCATATTACAGGGCAATCAATATACACATCTGTGTACAAAACATTCCTCATTATAACGAATATCTCATATCTTGCGCACCATTTTACATAGTCGCGCATCTGTTCCTCCGTATAAAAGTCGCTGTCTATCAATGTCATGTTGAAATGCGCGTCATGCATATCC